>JAEHDN010000115.1 GCA_016880395.1 Candidatus Eiseniibacteriota bacterium | reverse complement strand
GCCCGGAAGGGAGAGGGGGGCTCGGAGTAGCGACGCGCGCTCACGCGGCTGATGAACGCGGAACGGGGCCCGGTCCCCACCTCCAGTCGATTCATCGTCTGGGCCCCGGCCGCGCCCCAGCTCCGCGGTCCTGCGCCGCGTTCTCGATGGCCGTCCTCAGTAGACCCGGACCGGGAGGATCACCATCGGCTTTCCGTGGAAGGCGAGGCGGCGCTGGAGCGCGGGGCAGGTCTGGTTGTGGAGCCAGCGCAGAATCACGCGCTCCTTCTGGAACACGAGCTGCCCGCCGAACGTCACCGAGCGCGGATAGTCCTCGCTCACCTGCAGGCAGAGCTGCTCCAGCTCGTCCACGATGTCGGTCCCGATGGCGCAGCGCCCTTCCGCCGGCAGCCCGAGTCGCCGCGCGAAGGCCACGTACTTCTCCAGCTCCGCCTCCGTGTTCCTCCTCAGCGCCTCGATCTCATCGCTGCCCTTGAACTGCCCCGAGTCGATGGCCCCGACCGACACGAACACCACCTGTTTGAACTGGTTCGGGAAGATGCGGAAGATGTTCAGGAGCGAGTGGATCCCGAGCCCGCCGAAGCCGACCACCGTGAGGATCGCCGTCTGCGCGTTCTTCTTCATGGGAGACTGCGTCGGCTCCCCGGTCGGGAGCGGCACGGTCAGGAGGCTCTCGTCGAGACGCTGGAGCGTCGCGGCCGTGTTCACGTAGTGCTCGCGCACCGCCATGCAGACGAAGCAGATGGCGGCCGTCGCGACCAGCGTCGCCCAGCCCCCCTCCATGAACTTGAAGGCCACGGTGCCCACGAGAAGCGACGCGGTCACCACGAAGCCGAGCCCGCTCATGAACATCGCGCGCTTCCAGTGCGTCCTCTCGCGCTTCAGGTGCAATGCGTCCCGCACCATGCCGAGCTGCGCGAGGGAGAACGTGAGGAAGACGTTGATGGAGTAGAGCACCACCAGGATGTGCACCTGGCCGCGCGTGAGCAGGAGCACGAGCATCGCGGAGAGCCCGATGAACAGGACGCCGTTCGACGTGACCAGCCGCTCCGAGAGGTTCCCGAAGCGGGAGGGCACCCAGCGGTCGAACGCCATGTAGACGAGAACGCGCGGGCCGCCGAGGAATCCGGTCTGCGCGGCGACGAACAGGAGCGCGCCGGCAGCGATCAGCGTGGTCGCGACGAGAATCTGACCCGTCATGCTGCCCGGCGGGAACACGTGCCCCGCGAGCGCCGACCAGAGGACCGCGTTGAGCGTCTTTCCGGGGACCGGCTGCACCTGGTAGAGCAGGTAGTTCACAAGGATGCCCGCGGCGATCACGGCGAGCGAGAAGGCCATGTACCGCATCGTGGTCTTCGCCGTCTCCACCTTGGGATCCCGGAGCATGGGGACCCCGTTGCTCACGGCCTCGATCCCCGTGTACGTCCCGCCCCCGAGCGTGAACGCGCGGAACATCGTGAGGAGGAGGGGGATCCAGCCGGTCGTCGCGATCGCCCGCGCGGATTGCTCGTGGAGCAGGCGGACCTCGCCCGGGATGTGATGCATGTTGAGGATGATTCCGGCCACGATCGCGACCGCGTGCGTGAGCACGAAGAGAAGGAAGATCGGCGAGATGATCTGGACCGATTCGCGCACGCCCCGCAGGTTGAGGATCGTCAGCAACGCCAAGAGGCCGAACGT
>JAEHDN010000114.1 GCA_016880395.1 Candidatus Eiseniibacteriota bacterium | reverse complement strand
CTTCGAGACGGACTGGAGGTCGCAATCCTGGATGCCGAGCGGTCTCGATTCCACGTTGCCGACGCGCGCGAGATAGACTTGGAGGGGACCGCCATCCCAGGACGCGCTGTAGGCGACGGTCTGGCCGTCCGCCGCGAAACGCGCGTTGCTGATCCGTCCGTCCGAGAAGGTGATCCGCCGGAAGAGGTATTCGCGTCCTCCTGGCTTCCGAGGGCTTGCGGCCGCCTCGGGCCCCGGCTCGGCCGCGGCGTGCGGGGCGATCCGCCTCGCGTCGACTCCGGCTTTTACGACTTCGAGAGCGAGCGCGAGATCGCGCGCGGAAGCAAGTCTCTGATCGGTCCGCTTCTCGAGACACCGTCGCGAGATGAGCGCGAGCCCCGGCGCCTCCAGATCCACCGAGCCCTCCCACTCCGGCGGCTCACGCGTGAGGATCGCGGTCATCCGATCCGCTGGCGTCTCCCCGGGAAACGCCTTCGACCCGGTGATCAGCTCGTGGAGGATCGCACCCAGCGCGAAGAGATCGGCGCGGTGGTCCACGGGCTGATCCCGGATCTGCTCGGGGGCCATGTAGGAGGCCGTCCCCATGATCTGCCCCGTCTGGGTGAGCGTGTGGAGCTGCGGGCCCGTGTCGTCCCGCGGCGGCGCATCGCCATGCAGGAGCTTCGCCAGGCCGAAGTCGAGGATCTTGAGCCGCCCGTCCTGGAGCACGAACAGGTTCTCCGGCTTGAGATCGCGGTGGACGATTCCCTTCGCGTGCGCGGCCGCGAGCCCGGACGCAGCCTGCATCATGAGCTCGATCGCGCGACGAGGCGGGACGGGTCCACGCTGGATGATCTCGCGCAGGCTCTCTCCTTCGAGGAGTTCGCTGACCAGGTAGGGAATGCCGTCCGTGGCGCCCACGTCGAACACCGCGACGACGTTGGGATGGCTGAGGGCACCCGCGGCGCGCGCCTCATGCTCGAATCGCTGGAGGCGCTCTCGATCGCGCGAGAAGGAATGCGGGAGGACCTTGATCGCGACGTCCCGCCCAAGCCTGGAGTCGCGCGCGCGGTACACCTCGCCCATGCCCCCGGCCCCGAGCAGGGTCAGGATCTCATAGGGTCCGAGTCGAATTCCTTGGGCGAGCGGCATTGTTCTCCAGGAGCGCGGGGTGAGCCTTCGTGGTGCAGTGTATCACCCTGGATCAGGCGCCCGTGTGCCCGTCCGCCAGCGCTCGCTCGAGCGCGCAGCGGACCGCATCGAGGGGCTCGGTGCGGAGCGCCTCCCGAATGGCCGCCTCGGCGCGACCGGACTTGAGGCGCCGGAGCGAGCCGGCGGCGGCGCTCCGAACGCGGAACCAGCGATCCTGCACGAGCTCCTCGAGCCGGCGCTCCACCTCGGGATTCAGGATCCCCAGCTTGCCGAGCGCCTTGGTCGCGGCCTCGCGCGCCTCGTTCCGGAAGCGGGGTCGGGTGTGCTCGAGCAGGATCGGAAGCGCCCGCGCGTCCTGGAGCCGCGCCATCGCGTCGAAGACGAGCACGCGGAGCATGTCGCGGTGGCTCTCGCGACCGAGCTCGGCCTGGAGCGCCTCGAAGGCGCCGTCCCCTTTCGCCCGGGCCATGCCGATGAGCGCGAGCCCCACGTTGAAGGACGAGGACTCGGACGCGACGGCCCGCTTGAGCCTCTTGAGCGCGGCCTCGCCTCCGATCCATCCGAGCCCCCAGAGCACGCCGCGGCGCACGCGCGTGCTCGGCTGGCTCGCCTCCTTCGCCAGCCTCTCGCCGACCCCGGGAACGCGGCGCCCGATCTCGCCGAGCGACACGGCCGCCGCCGCGCGCACGCCCCAGAAGCGGTCGGTGCGCAGCGAGCGGAGGAGCGCGGTGATGACCCGCTCCTCACCGCGGCTCGCCAGCTCGCGCGCGCAGCGGATCCGCTCGAGCGTGAAGGGCGAGCGACGGAGTCCGTAGAGCAGCTCCTCGTCCGAGCGCGGGAAGTCGAGTGTCTTGAGCACGTCGTGCTCGGGATCCAGCGCGACGTAGCGCGGGCGGCCCGGAAGCGGAAGATGGACGGTCTCGCGCCGGCCGTGGAGATCGAGCGGGATGCGGAAACGCTTCCCCACGCTCACGACCTCGAGCGTGACCGGAATGCGGAAGAGCGGCGTGAGCGCGTCCACCTCCTGGACCTGCTCCACCGTGAGGACGAGCGTGCGCGCCGACTCGTCCCAGGCACGCGCGACGCGCAGCTCCGGATGCCCGCCGTGGTAGACCCACTGGTCGAAGAACCACGAGAGATTGCGCCCCGTCTCCTCCTCGAAGGCGCGCCTCAGATCGGCCGTCTCCACCGATCCGAACGCGTGCCGCTCGAGATAGCGCCGGAGCGAGCGGCGCCACGCGGCGTCGCCGAGGAGCGCGCGCAGCATGTGGAGCACGCAGGCCCCCTTCTCGTACAGGTGGCGATCGAAGATCGTCGACGGATAGTTCCAGCGCGTCTCCACGAGCGGTCGCCGGTAGTCCTCTCCGTCCTCGGTGAGATAGGAGCACATCTGCTCGAGCCGCGCGTAGTCGGCGTCGTCCCGCCCCTCGTCCGACTCGCGGAAGACGATCTCCGAGTAGGTGGCGAAGCCCTCGTTGAGCCAGCCCTCGGACCAGTCGCGGCAGGTGACGAGATCGCCCCACCACTGATGGGCCAGCTCGTGCGCGATGAGGGAGTCGTAGCGCTCCTCGAACGAGTCATTTCCGCCGTGGAGCACGCGCTCCATGAGCGTCGTGGCGCTCGTGTTCTCCATGCCGCCCCAGGTGAAGTCGGCCACCGTGCTCTGGGCGTACTTGGGATAGGGATACGGCACGCCGAACACGCGCTGGAAGGTCGCGATCATGGCCGGCGTCTTGCGGAACAGGTCGCGCCCTTCGCGCTCGAGCCCGGGCGGGACATAGCCGAAGAGCGGCACCGAGCCCGCGCGGTCCTTGAGCTCCGCGTACTTCCCGATCACGAGCGACGTGAGGTAGACCGGGTGCGCCGTGTCCTGACGCCAGTGGTAGGTGACCTTGCCGCGCGACCGGGCCGGGCCGCGGCCGTTGGCGCGCGCTCCTGCTCCGCGGCCGGTTGCCTTCCGCGAGACGAGCCGACCGTTCCCGATGGCGCGATAGCCGGCGGGCACGGTGACGATCATCTCGAGCGTTCCGCGGCTCTCCGTGCTCTCGAGGCAGGGGATCCATCCGTGCGTGTCGTTCGCCTGTCCCTGGGACCAGGCGCTCGGCTCCCGCTGGGGCTCCGCCTCGGTTGGCCCGACGAAGAAGAATCCCTTCCGGGGGCGCGTCGCGTAAGCGATCTCGACCACCGCTCGTCCACCCGCCCTGAGGGGGCTCGCCAGGGTGATCCGCAGCCGCTCCCCCTCGGAGGCGTGCGCGAGGGCGCGCCGGCCGCTTCGCACCGAGACGATCCGCATGTCGGCGGCGTCGAGCGCCACCTCGCGGAGTCCATCCCGGAGCGACTCGATCGTGAGGGCCGCGCGGCCGCGCAGCTCCTTGCGGTCGAAGTCGACCTCGAGCTGCACGCGGTAGTGGCGCACGTGGAACTCGAGATCGCGGCGGGGCGACGGAGTTTCGGCCCACGGCTTGCGCCCGGAGGGAGGGAACGGATCGAACGGCGGCGTCTCGAGGGCGGCCCGCCGGCCGAGGAAGACGGGGTGGTAGAACGGATCGTGCACCGACATTGGATTCCTTTCGTGTCGAAGAGGAGCCATGGTCACCGAGGCGCGCGCGCGTGTCAAGACGGGGCGCGCGGGATACAATGGCGGCATGGACGTCACCTCCACCGTGTCCGCCGTGGCCCGCGTCTTCGCCGACGCCGCCCTCGAGATCGTGCCCCTCTTCCTGCTCGCGATCATCCTGGGGGCGATCCTCGAGGAGTTCGTATCGAACCGGACCATCGAGCGCTTCCTGACGGGGCGCCACCCGGCGACGATGCTCGTGGCCTCGACCACCGGCGCCCTGATCCCGCTCTGCACCTGCGGCATGGTCCCGCTCGCGATCTCGCTCCGGCGCCGGGGGAGCGATCTCAAGCACACGTTCGCCTTCCTGACCGCGGGAGCGGCGGTCAGCGTCCCCGTGCTCCTCCTCACCTGGAAGATCCTGGGGCTCGGCTGGATGCTGGTCCGCTTCGCGACTTCCGTGATCTTCGGCCTCGTGGTCGGCTACGCGACGGTCCGGGCTCTCCGCCACGAGGCGGCGCGCTCCGCGATGAGCCCGGGGGGGCGCACGGCGGGATCGTCGGGCCCTGCGGCCGAGCCGGACCCGGCCGTGGAGCAGGATGTCACCCCGATCCGCGTCCACCGATCCCGGACCGGGGCCGTGCTGCGGCGCTTCCGGGGGCAGGTGGTCGAGTACTTCCCCTGGGTGCTCGTGAGTCTCGCGCTCGCCGCGGTGGTCAACGTGCTCGTCCCGCGCCACATGGTGAGCGTCCTCTACGGGCAGAAGAGCGCGGTCGGATCGCTCCTCGCCGCCCTCACCGGGGTTCCGTTCTACTTCTGCTCGGGGGCGGAGCTGCCGCTTGCGGGGGAGCTTCTCGCCAAGGGCATGGGGCGCGGTCCCGGCGTCGCCCTGCTCCTGTCCGTGCCGATCGTCAACGTGCTCACGTTCGGCGTGGTGGGCCGATGGCTCGGACCGCGTGGAGCGGCCGTCTACCTTGGACTGTGCGTGGCGGGAGCGGCCGTGATCGGGACGATCACGGGGTGGATCTGGGCGTAGCGGGCCCGCCGCCCGGCGGCCGCGTCAGGGGGCCTTCGGCTCCACGTGGCCGCCGAAGCCGAAGCGCATCGCCGAGAGCACCCTGTTCTGAAAGTCATCGCCGCCCCGGGACGCGAACCGCTCGAAGAGCGCCGCGGCGAGCACGTGGGCCGGGACCCCCTCGTCGTTGGCCGCGGCGAGTGTCCAGCGCCCCTCTCCCGAGTCGGACACCCTCCCCTCGAAGCCGGCGAGGCCGGGGTTGAGAGCGAGCGACTGCGCCGTGAGATCGAGGAGCCACGAGGCCACCACGCTCCCCCGGCGCCACAGCTCGGTCACGTCGGCGAGATTGATCTCGTAGCGGTAGTGCTCGGGATGGCGCAGGGGCGCTGTCTCCGCGTCGGGGCTCCGCTCCCGCATGCCGGCGTTCGCCGCGTGCAGGATGTTGAGCCCCTCGGCGTAGGCCGCCATGAGACCGTACTCGATCCCGTTGTGCACCATCTTGACGAAGTGCCCCGCGCCGGACGGCCCGCAGTGGAGATACCCGAGCTCCGCGGTCCCGCTCAGACGGTCGCGGCCCGGGGTGCGCGGGACGTCTCCCCGCCCCGGAGCGAGCGTCGCGAAGACGGGATCGAGCCGCTTCACCACGTCCAGCTCGCCGCCGATCATGAGGCAGTAGCCCCGCTCGAGCCCCCACACGCCGCCGCTCGTTCCCATGTCCACGTAGTGGAGCCCGTTCTCGCTCAGCCGCTGCGCCCGGGCGATGTCGTCGTGATAGTGGGTGTTGCCCCCGTCGATGATCACGTCGTCGCGCTCGAGGCGGGGATGGAGCGCCTGGATGGCCGCGTCGACCGCCGCCGCCGGGAGCATGAGGAGGATCGTCCGCGGGCGCTGGAGCTTCCGCACCAGGTCCTCGGGCGAGGACGCACCCGTCGCTCCCTCCCCCACGAGCGTGGACACGGTGTCGGGGTGGTGGTCGTGGACGACGCAGGCATGCCCACCGCGCATGAGACGGCGTGCCATGTTGGCGCCCATGCGCCCGAGCCCGATCAACCCGACCTGCATCGCTACCCCCCGTCGTTCGTGTGGCCGTGAGCCCCGCGATCTTGCGTGCCAGCCCGAGGCGGCGTCAACCGCTCGCTCAGCCCTTCCGGGGTGGCCGGCTCGGCCGGATCTCGACCGCGCTCGGGAGGGAGCGCGGATCGTGGCGCAGGAGATCCACCACCACCCGCGCGATGTCACCCGCGGTCAGCTTCCACGCCTGCGACGGATCGGGGCCCTCGCCGCTCCCGAAGCCGGTGTTCACGCTTCCGGGCATGACATAGCTCACGCGGATTCCGTCGTGGCGTATCTCTTGTAGGAGCGCCTCGCTCATCCCGTTGAGCGCGAACTTGGAGGCGTTGTAGGCGGTGGCTCCGGGGAACGTGTTCTTCCCGGCCAGGCTCGAGATGTTCACGATGTACCCGCCGCCTCGCTTCCGCATGCGCGGAATCGCCGCGCGGGAGCAGAGGAAGACGCCGGTCACGTTGGTCTCGAGCACCTGATTCCACTCCTCGAGGGTCGTCTCCTCGAGGTTCCGGTGGAGCCCCACGCCGGCGTTGTTCACCAGGATGTCGAGGCCGCCGAACGCCTCGTCGGCGCCTCGGAAGAGCGCCTCCACCTGGTCCTCGCGCCGCACGTCGCAGGCGCGCCACGCGACTCGGCCCGCGTTCGCCTCGAGCAGCCGTCGCCCGACCGTCTCGACCTCGCCCTGACGCCTCGCGGAGATCATCACCCGCGCTCCGCCTCGCAAGAGATCCTCGGCGATCGCGAGCCCGATGCCCTTGGTCGAGCCGGTCACCACCGCCGCCCTGTCCCGGATGCCGTCGCTCATGCCCCCTCCAGACCGAGCCCGCCCCGGAGTGCCGCGGCGAGCTGGGTCAGACGTCCCGTGAAGAAGTGATCCGCGTGCTCCACGAACCTCACCTCGACCTGGCCCCCTGCGCGAAGCCGCTCGGCCAGGGCGAGGATCGCCTCGCGCGAGCCGTACTGGTCCCGGTCGCCCTGCACGATCAGCATGGGCGCCGGCGGGCGGTCGAGGAAATCGAACGTGCGCCGGTCGATGTCCACGCTGACCGGCATGCCGAGGCCGATGAAGCGCTCGACCTGGCCGTCCCGGAGCGCCCACCTGGCCCCCACCCACGATCCGAACGAGAATCCGGCCAGCCACAGGGCCGTCGCGCGTGCGTGCTCCCTCGCGCAGGCCGCCGCGGCCGCCACGTCCTCGACCTCGCCGTCCCACCCGCTGAAGGAGCCTTCGCTCCGGCCCGCCCCGCGGAAGTTGAACCGGAGCGTGGGGTGGCCGGCCTGGTGCAGGACGCGGTAGACCGTGTGCACGACCTTGCTGTGCATCGTGCCCCCGTGGGCCGGGTGGGGATGGCAGATGACCGCCGGCGGGAGACCCCGTCCCGGATCGGACCAGAGCCCCTCGAGAGAGCCCGCCGGTCCCGCGAAGGAGACCGACGCCACGGTTCGTGCAGAGTCCATCCCCGCTACGTTATAATGACCCTGCTCGAGTCGCAAATACTGCAGCCAGGAGGATTTCCGCGTGGCGCTCCGCGTCGATAGCCCTTCATCCAGCGGTCTCGGCCGATCCGAGCTACTCGACATCTACCGCCTGATGCTCCTCTCGCGGAAGCTCGACGACGAGGAGATCAAGCTCAAGAAGCAGAACCTCATCTACTTCCAGATCAGCGGGGCCGGGCACGAGGCCGTGCTCGTGGCCGCCGGTAAAGCGCTTCGGAAGGGATACGACTGGTTCTATCCGTACTACCGCGACCGCTCCCTGATGCTGACCCTCGGCATGACGCCGCTCGAGCTGCTCTACCAGGCGGTCGGGGCCGAGGCCGATCCCAATTCGGGCGGACGCCAGATGCCCTGCCACTTCGGGCTCAAGCGGGCGAACGTCGTCACGCAGTCGAGCCCGACCGGCACTCAGTTCCTGCAGGCGGTGGGATGCGCCGAGGGCGGGCGGCTCCTCTCGATCCTCGAGAACATCCGCGAGCGGCGTCCCGCCCACAAGGACGAGATCACCTACGTCTCGGCCGGGGACGGCACGACGAGCCAGGGGGAGTTCTGGGAGGCCATCAACAGCGCCGCGACCGGCGCGCTCCCGGTCCTCTTCCTCATCACCGACAACCAGTACGCCATCTCCGTGCCGGTCGAGGCGCAGACGCCGGGCGGGGACATCGGCCGGTGCATGAGCAGCGTCCCGGGCCTCCGCGTGATGCGCGTCGACGGCACCGACCCGATCGCCTCCTATCAGGCCGTGTCCGAGGCCGCGCAGCACATGCGCTCCGGCAAGGGGCCCGTGCTGCTCCACGCGATGGTGATCCGCCCCTACGGCCACTCGATGTCCGACGACGAGGTGTCCTACAAGCCGCCGCACGAGCGCGAGGAAGAGGCGCGCCGGGATCCGGTGCTGACCTATCCGAAGTTCCTCGTCCGCGAGGGGATCGCGTCCGAGGAGACGATCGAGCAGATCCAGCGGGACGT
>JAEHDN010000113.1 GCA_016880395.1 Candidatus Eiseniibacteriota bacterium | reverse complement strand
CCGGTGAGCTTGATGGTCTTGCCGAGCCCGAGCACGCCGCCCTTCGAGTCGACGACGCCCGCCTTGGCCAGCTCCTTCTTCGTCCCGACCGTGTAGTAGATGGTCGCCAGCTCGCGCTGCTTCTCGGCCAGCTCCTGCTGGCGTGTATCGAGCTCTTCCTTCTGACTCGAGACCTCGGTGTTGAGCCACGTGACCTGGCCCTCGAGCTGCGTCACCTGCGAGTTGAGCGAGACGATCTGCTCCTCCCGCTCGCTGACCGAGTGCTTCAGCCCCGCGATCATCTTGTTCAGGCCGGCGATCTTGACACCGTTTCGCTTGAGCCGCGCGTCCAACTCCTCGATCCGCTCCTTCGTGCGCGCGATGGACGATTTGAGCGTGCTGATGCGCTCGAGGGTGCGATCATGGAGCGTCCCGGGCTGCTGAACTTCGACGTCGTTCTGGGCGAGCGACACCTGCACGCCCCCCTCGCCCGCGACGATCGTGTTCAGGCTGTCCTGGATCGCCACGATCTCGCTGACCGCCTGATCGTAGCGCGCACGCATGGCCTCTTGATCGGTGGTGGCCTGGCGGTAGTCGGCAACCGACTTCTTGTACTTGGAGAAGGACACAACGGTGGCACCGGCGAGCAGAGCGGCGACGAGAGCCATGGCGATGACTGCTGTCTTGCGCATGATCGAAGTCTCCCTTGGTTGCGGGTTTCTCTCCTGCGACCGGAGCGGCGATCCGATCCTCCAGATGGAGAAGTAACCCACAATCGGCAAGACGTGTGCCACGAGAGACAAGCATTCTCGTCCCACGCGGGAAGGCTCGTGGGCGCATGCGCTTGAAGGGATCCAGAGCGCTTCCGGAGGAGAGAGGCGCCTGCTCTCCCCGCTCGGAGATGTACGCTCGGGAACGGCGATGTACTCCAAAGTCCTGGGGATGTCCCGTATGTACAAACGAGGCGACGCCCTGATCCGCGTCGAGACCCTGGGAACCACGGCTCCTACCTAGGGCGGCGCGTGTAGATCGTCCGGTAGTCGAGGAGCAGGATGAGGCGGCAGCCGCTGCACTCGTCCTCGACCTGCTCCGGCCGGACGGGATCGGCGCACACCTCGTAGCCCGTGGATTCGTAGAGCGCGACGTACTCCTGGACTCTGCGCGCCTCGACGACAAAGCGCCGCTCCCAGCCCTCCTCGAGACGGGCCGGATCGGGGCGGATCCGGAGGCCGGGTTCCGGAGAGGTGTCGTCCATGCGAATCGGACCGGCCGCGCCTAGGAGCGCGCGCCCGCTCCCGAGGACGCCGAGGCAAGCTGCTCCAGACGGCGTCGTCCCAGCCAGGCGGCGCCGAGCGCGGGAACGAACTGAACCAGATCGCCCGAGGGGACGTTCACTTCGGCGCGTAGGGACTCGCGGGCGACCCGCACCATGGTCTCGAAGCGAAGAATGCCCCCGATCAGCGTGAACTCGGGCTCCATCTTCACGCGCTTCATCAGCTGCACCGAGCGCTCCACCAGGGACACGATCGCGCCGTGCATGATGTCCGCGGGCGCGACTCCCTGGGACAGGTGATTGATGACCTCGGACTCCGCGAACACGGCGCACACGCCCGAGATCGAGGGGTGCTGCTTCGATGTCGCGACCAAGGGGCCGATCTCGGTGGTCGAGAAGCCCATGTAGCGCGCCGTCTTCTCCAGGAAGGCGCCGGTTCCCGCCGCGCACTTGTCGTTCAGCCGGAAGGATTTCACCTTGGCGGCTTCGGTGAGCCGGCTTGCCTTCATGGTCTGGCCGCCGACGTCGAGCACCGTCCGCGTCCCGGGAAAGAGGAGCGTGGCTCCGCGGGCCGAGGCGGTGATGTCGGTGACGTGGGCGTCGGCGAACTCGGCCTGATGCCGGCCGAAGCCGGTCGCGACGACGTAGGCCAGGGTCTCGCGCTCGACGCCCGCCTGGGCGAGCGCGAGACGGAGCGTCTCCTGTGCCGCCTCGGCGAGGCGGAACCCCGTGGGCAGGAGCGCCCGCCCCAGCATCGCGCGGTCGTCGCCGAGCACGAGCGCCTTGGTGTAGGTCGAGCCGATGTCGATTCCAGCCGTGAGCGTCATTCTCCGCTCCTCGCCCGGACGGGCTCACGGCTCGAGAAGATGTGGTCGAGCGCGAAGAGCGCTGCGCCGATGGCGCCGATATAGTGGGAGTCCTCGCTCACGTTCACCAGGAGCTTCAGCTCCCGGTTCAGGGCGTCGATCATCGCGACGTTCCGCGCGACCCCGCCCGTGAAGGTGACCTCTTCCTCCACTCCCGTTCTCCAGAGGAGCGCAACCGATCGTGACGCGATCGAGCGGTGCACGCCGAGGAGGATATCCTCGATCTTCTTCCCCTTCCCCAGCCACGAGACGACCTCGGTCTCGGCGAAGACCGTGCACGTGGTGCTGATCTTCACCGGCCGCTCGCCGCGGAGCGCGACGGGGCCGAGCTGGTCGAGCGGAATCTCGAGCGCCGCCGACGCGGCGCCGAGGAAACGGCCCGTCCCGGCGGCGCACTTGTCGTTCATGCAGAAGTCGAGGATCTCGCCGCGCGGCGACACCCGGATGGCCTTCGTGTCCTGCCCTCCCATGTCCACCACCGTCCTGGTTCCCGGGAACATGTGGACCGCGCCCCGGCCGTGGCAGCTGATCTCGGTGACCTGCGTGTTGCCGAAGGTCACCTTGTAGCGTCCGTATCCGGTCCCCACCACGTACTCGACCTCCTCCTCGCGCAGGTCGTCTCCGAGGAGCGCCTCGCGGAAGGCCGTCTCGGCCGCCTGCATCACGTTGGCCCCCGTGTCCGTGATGGCCCGGCCCACGATCCGCCCGGCCTCGTCCACGACGACCGCCTTGGTCT
>JAEHDN010000112.1 GCA_016880395.1 Candidatus Eiseniibacteriota bacterium | reverse complement strand
GGCCGCATCGCGACCCGCGAGGAGGGCTTCCCGCTCTCCGAGTGCGCCATCGCGGTCGAGGCGGTGCCCGAGCGCGCCGACGTGAAGCGCGCGGTCTTCCAGATGCTCGACCAGAAGCTCCCGCCGGCCGCGATCCTGGCGACCAACACCTCCTCCATCTCGGTGACGGAGCTGGCGGCGGGGACGTCGCGCCCGACGCGGTTCATCGGGATGCACTTCATGAACCCGGTTCCGGTGATGCAGCTCGTGGAGATCGTCCGCGGGCTCGACACGAGCGAGGAGACGGTCGCCGAGACCGTCGCGCTCGCCAAGGCGCTCGGCAAGATCCCCGTGGTCGTGGCCGACCGTCCGGGGTTCGTGAGCAACCGCGTCCTCATGCCGATGATCAACGAGGCCGCGTTCACGCTCATGGAAGGCGTCGCCGACCGGGAAGCGATCGACACCGTGATGAAGCTCGGGATGAATCACCCGCTGGGCCCGCTCGCCCTCGCCGATCTGATCGGCGTGGACGTCTGCCTCGACATCCTCGAAGTGCTCCACAAGGGGCTCGGTGAGGACAAGTACCGCCCCTGCCCGCTCCTGCGAACGATGGTCGCGGCGGGGCGGCTCGGGCGGAAGTCGGGCCGCGGTTTCTACGAGTACCGGTGATCGCGACCCACTCATGAATCTAGAATTCACGGAAGAGCAGCGGATGCTGCGCGACGCCGCGCGCGAGTTCGCCGATGGCGAGATCGCGCCCATCGCGCGGCAGATCGACGAGCGCTCCTGCATTCCCGACGACCTCCGCCGGAAGCTGCGCGAGAACGGCTTCTTCTCGCTCCTCATCCCGCGCGATTTCGGCGGCGCCGGCATCGACGCCATCAGCTACGTCCTCGTCATGGAGGAGCTGTCGCGCGCATCGGCCGCGGTCGGGATCACCATTTCGGTCCACAACTCGGTCGCCGCGGGGCCGATCCGCATGTTCGGCTCGGACGAGCAGAAGGCGAAGTGGCTCCCGCTCCTGGCGGAGAAGCTGCTCGGCGCCTTTGCGCTCACGGAGCCGGGCTCGGGCTCGGACTCGGCGGCGCTCACCACGCGCGCGACGCCGTGCGGAACGGCGGGCTATCAGCTCAGCGGAACCAAGACCTTCGTGACGAACGGCGCGTACGCCGATCTCTTCGTCCTCCTGGCGCGCACCAGCCAGGAATCGAAGCACCGCGGGATCACCGCCTTCCTCGTGGAGCGCGGGAGCCGCGGGCTCACGATCGGCAAGACGATCGAGAAGATGGGGATCCGCGGCTCGGATACGGTGGAGCTGGTGCTCGAGGACTGCTGCGTGCCCGTCCGAAACCGGCTCCTCAACGAGGGAAACGGCTTCCGCGTGGCCATGCAGACCCTGGACGGGGGTCGGATCGGGGTCGCGGCGCAGGCCATCGGGATCGCTCAGGCCGCCCTGGACGCGTCGGTCCGGTACGCGCGCGAGCGAGTCCAGTTCGGAAAGCCGATCTCCGAGTTCCAGGCCATCCAGTGGATGCTGGCCGACATGAAGACCCGCCTCGAGGCGGCGCGCCTGCTGACGTACCAGGCCGCGCTCGCCAAGGACGAGGCCAAGAAGGTCAAGGGCCGATACAGCCTGGAAGCGTCCATGGCCAAGCTGTACGCCTCCGAGGCGGCGATGT
>JAEHDN010000111.1 GCA_016880395.1 Candidatus Eiseniibacteriota bacterium | reverse complement strand
GGGCGGCCGCGGCGATCTCGCGCTCGCGGCGACGCGGGGGCTCAACCCCGGAGCGGACGCGGAGCTGGCCCCGGATCCGCCCGGCCCCGAAGCGCTCTCTCCCGCGAGCCGCGCGGCGTGGCTCGGCGAGATCCAGGTGGGCCATCCCGCGGGCGCGCCCAGCTGGCGCTTCCCCGCTTCGATCCCCGGGCTCGGATCCGACCCGGTCGTGGTGTCGGTTCCCTTCGCCGAGCACGAAGGGCTTCCCGCCGTGCTGCAGTGCTTCCTCCCGGCGGGATCCGAGCTCACGAACGAGCAGCGCGCGCTCCTTCGCTGGATGGCGGCGCAGCTCGCCACCGGACTCCGCCGGCTGCGCATGGAGCGCCGGGATCAGCTCCTCGCGTCCTATCTCATGGGGACGAGCGAGATCCTCCTCGAGCTGGATCTCGATGGCGTGGTCGCGCACGCGAACCGCGCGGCCGAACGGGCGCTCGACGCGCCGCCGGGCGCGCTCCTCGGAAGCCGGCTCAACGATGTCGCGTGCGATCCGGCCGCCGCCCTCGAGGCGGCGCGCGCCACGGGCGAGTTCTCGGGCGAGCTCCGGTTCCGCCGCGGGGACGGCTCGACCTTCCCGGCGGAGGTCCGCCTCTCCCCCGCGTACGACCGCGCGGGAGCCCTCACCGCGATGATGCTCGTCGGAAGGGACATCGAGGAGCGGCGCGACCGCGAGGAGGAGATCAGCGCGCGCGGCGCGGAGCTAGCGCTCATGAACGAGCGGCTCCTCGACGCGAACCACGCTCTCGAGCAGGCCCGGCGGCTCCAGAACGACTTCCTGGCCAATACGTCCCACGAGCTTCGCACGCCGCTCAACGCGGTGATCGGCTTCGCGACGTTGCTCGAGCAGCAGGTGGACGCGAGCGAGGACGAGCGGATCGACTTCGCGCGCTCGATCCGCGAGGCCGCCGAGCACCTCCTCCACGTCATCAACGATCTCCTGGACCTCGCGAAGGCGGAGGCGGGCCGCTTCCAGCTCCAGCTCGACGTCGCCGACGTGCGGCCGGCGATCCGGGCGGCGGCGGAGGCGATCGGGCCGATCGCGGCGGCCAAGGGCCTCACGGTCGAGGTCGACGTGGCGTCCGGCCCGCTTCCGGCCGCGGTGGACCTCGGGCGCTTCCGCCAGGTCCTGCTGAATCTCCTCGGGAACGCGGTCAAGTTCACCGATAGAGGAGAGGTACGGGTACGCGCCTGGCTCGACGGCCGGGCCGGCACGATCGTCGTCAGCGTCGAGGACACCGGAGTGGGCATCGCCCCCGATCGGCGCGCCGCGCTCTTCGGCAAGTTCGCCCAGGCCGACCCGTCCTACACGCGGCGGCAGCGGGGCACGGGGCTCGGGCTCGCGATCAGCCGGGCGCTCGTCGAGTGCATGGGAGGGAGCATCCGCCTGGAGAGCGAGGGATCGAACCGCGGCACTCAGGTGCGCATCACACTGCCCGCGGCGCTCGAAGCGCTCGCCCCGATGGCGGAGGAGGCGGAGTCGTGCGAATCCTGATCATCGAGGATGACCCGATGAACGCCAGGCTCTTCCACCTCATCCTGACACGCAAGGCGCGGCACGAGGTGGAGGTGACCGAAGATCCGGCCTACGTGGCGCGGCAGGTGCGCGCGGGCGCGGCCGACGTCGTGATCCTCGACGTGTCCCTCTCGAACAGCGTGTGGGACGGCGCCGCGGTGGACGGCCTCGAGATCTGCAGGAGGCTCAAGCGCGACCCCGCGACGAGCCGGGTGCCGATCCTGCTCGCCACCGCGCACGCCATGAAGGGGGCGCGGGAGCGCTTCCTGGCGGAGTCGGGCGCGGACGATTACATCGCCAAGCCGATCGTGAGCGCGGACGAGCTGATCGAGCGCATCCGCGCGCTCGCCGAGAAAGGGGCGCATGGCCCAGCACCTGCTTCTCGTTGACGACGAGGCCCACAACCGGAAGCTCCTCCGCATGGTCCTGCGGCAGGGGGACTACGTCTTCTTCGAGGCCGACAACGGAAACCAGGCCCTCGAGATCCTGGCCTCGGAGACGATCGGGCTCGTGCTCCTCGATCTCATGATGCCCTCGCCGAACGGCTTCGACGTGCTCCTCGCGATGCGGCAGGACGACCGCTGGCGCGAGATCCCGGTCATCGTGGCGAGCGCGTCGACCTCTCCCGAGGACGTGGAGAGGAGCCTCACGCTCGGCGCCTCGGACTACTTCATGAAGCCGCTCACCGAGTGGGACGTGCGGTTCCAGCTCCCGATCAAGGTGCGGAACTCGCTCGCGGCGCACCGCGCCACCGACGACCGGCTTCGCGCGGAGCGCATGAAGGCGGTCTCGGCGATGGCCGTGGCGCTGAACCACGAGATCAACAACCCGCTCCAGGTCATCCAGGGAAACGCGCAGCTCCTCTACGTGCAGCCGGCGCTCACCCCCGAGGCGCGCGAGAAGGTGGCGAGGATCCGGGCCGCGACCGAAACGATCGCCGGGCTGACGCAGCGCATCGCCGCGCTTCGAGACGTGGTGACCGTGGACTATCCGGCGGGGAACCGCTCGACCGTGCCGATGGTGAATTTCCGGGCGTCGTCCGGGGCGCCGGCGGAGCCGAAGGATCCGTCCGCGGCACCCGCGGATCCAGCGCCGCCCCCGGCCAAGCCCGAGATCAGATCCCGAGAATCGGGTAGATCCAGTCCAGAATCAGGAAGTTGAGGCGGCCGATCAGGAGGGCGACGCGGCCCATGACCGTGAAGCCGAAGGCGGCGCCGAACGAGACCATCAGGAACCAGATCCCCAGCCTCGAAATACGCCTCGTGACCGGCCCCTGCTCCCGCGAGAAGAAGAAGTAGACCAGCACGCTCAACACGCCCACCACGAAGACGATCGCGAGCGGATTGGGACCGGGCAGCGGCACGATCACCCGCGCGACCTGCGGAAGGGCCTCCCCGTGGATCCTCCGGGTGAAGTCGAGACCGATGTAGTAGGTCACGTAGATGGCAAGCGCGTATCGGGAGACCCATCCGACCTTCGGCACGTACCGCATGTAGAGCATCAGTCCGAGGAGCCCCGGCACGAGAAGATCCCAGCTCTTGCCGAAGTCGTGCTGCAGGGGCTCGAGCAGATTGGGGACCAGGGTCTGGTTCAGAGTGATGCCCACGTAG
>JAEHDN010000015.1 GCA_016880395.1 Candidatus Eiseniibacteriota bacterium | reverse complement strand
CTTCGAGTCCTTCACCGGGTACTGGATCGTGTAGAGCTTGCCGTCCGTGTCGACGTGGTTCACTTCCTCGTCGGAGAGGGCGGTGTGGCAGCGCGGGCACCAGTTGATGATCCGATTGCCGCGATAGATGAGCCCCTTCCTGTAGAGGCGCACGAAGACCTCGCGGACCGCGCGCGAGAGCCCCTCGTCCATGGTGAAGCGCTCCCGCGACCAGTCGACGGAGTCCCCCAGGCGCTTCATCTGCTCGGTGATGCGCTCGTGGTAGACGTCCTTCCACTTCCAGACCTCCTCCACGAACGCCTCGCGCCCGAGGTCGAAACGGGTCTTCCCCTGCTCGGCCAGGCGCTTCTCCACCACGTTCTGGGTGGCGATGCCGGCGTGGTCCGTCCCGGGCAGCCAGAGCGTCGGCGTGCCGCTCATCCGCTGCCAGCGGCTCAGGAGGTCCTGGATCGTGTGGTCGAAGACATGCCCGAAGTGGAGGCTCCCGGTCACGTTCGGCGGCGGGATCAGGATCACGAACGGGGGGCCGTCCCCGTCCCGGGGGGCAAAGTACCCACGGCTGGACCAGTGCTCGTACCAGCGCCGCTCGACCTCGGTCGGCTCGTAGTTCTTGGACAGCTCGGTAGTGGTCATCGTAGGGTTCGGCATGCCTCCGCGCCCGGGCGGGTGCACCTGCCCGGAGCCGGGTCTAAGTTTCGCGTTTCCAAGTGAATCGGACACGGTATCATAGCGCTCCGAGAGGGGTCAAATCGCCCCGAGTCGGTCCGTCCAGCCCCTTGCCCGGGCCCCACTTCCACCCTATCATCGCCGAGCCCTCCGGGGCGCGCCCATGAACTCCGAACGATCGACCCAGACCACGCTGCCGCCGCGGGACGCCCTCCTCGCCCTGCTCCACGAGCACACCGAGGGGGCCGGCCTCCGCAAGCACATGCTCGCCGTCGAGGCGGCCATGCGCGCCTATGCTCGTACGATGGGCGGGGACGAGGACCTCTGGGGGGCGACCGGCCTCCTCCACGATTTCGATTACGAGAAGCATCCTTCCCGCGAGGAGCACCCCTTCGTGGGCTGCCGGATCCTCGAAGAGCGAGGATTCCCCCGGGAGATGATCGAGGCGATCCTGGGGCATGCTTCGTACAGCGGAACGCCGCGCCTCACGCCGATGGCCCGCGCGCTCTACGCGAGCGACGAGCTGTGCGGCCTCATCACGGCGGCGGCCCTCGTCCAGCCCGGAAGGACGCTCGCCGAGGTGACGCCCGACTCGGTGCTCCGCAAGATGAAGAAGAAGGAATTCGCCCGTTCGGTCAATCGCGACGAGATCGAGGAAGGGGCTCGCGAGCTGGGCGTTCCGCTCGAGGAGCATGTCGCCTTCGTGCTCGCCGCACTGCAGGAGGCCGCGCCATCGCTCGGCCTGTGAACCTCACCCCGGAGGCAAGGCCATGAGCCCGAACCGGAAGAAGACGCGCGGGAACGGCCACGCGCCGGATCCCGAGCCAGCGGCCGCACCTCCTCTGAAGCCGGACGTCGTCGCGCTCGAGCGCTTCCTCAAGTCCATCGGAGTCGACGGCGATCGCGATGCCGAGTACTCCGTGACCGCCGCGCTCCTTTCCGAGCTCTTGGTCGAGCGGACCTCGGGGCTCCGGTCGGAACCACCGATGCTCCGCCCGCTCGCGTTCGAGGGCAAGCCGGGCCAGGTCGTCTCGCTCGAAGGCTTCACGGTCTACGGACTGTGCCCGCACCACCTCGTCGCCTACATCGCCGAGGTCGGTGTGCGCTATGCGCCGCGGGAGCAGGTCGCAGGAGCGGGCGCGCTCGTCCGCTACGTGCGCGATCTCGCGCGCGTGCCCCGGCTCCAGGAAGCGCTCACCCAGGCGATCGCGGACGGGATCCACGACTTCCTCGATCCCGCGGGAGTCCAGGTCTGGATGCGCGGTCGGCACCTCTGCATGGAGCTTCGGGGAGCGGGATCGCACGCGCGACTCGTCACCGAAGCGCGCCGCGGCGAGCCTCTGCCCGTGGTCGCGGCAGCAGCGCATCCCGGCTCCACATCCTGATCGGTGGCCTCGGTCTCGGTCGTCCTTCCCACGCGGGATCGTCCCGGTTATCTCCTCGAGGCGCTCGGCGCGGTCGCGCGCCAGGCGCACCTCGAGATGGAGCTGGTGCTCGTCCGCGACGGCGGCGCGCCGCTCTCGGACGAGGCCCTGGCGGTGATCGATCGCCTGGAGTTCCCCACGATCGTGGAAGAGCGGGAGGAGGGCGAGGGGCTCGCGCAGGCCCGCAATCGCGGCGTCGCGCGGGCGCGCGCGGACGCGGTCGCGTTCCTCGATGACGACGATCTCTGGGAGCCGGACCACCTGAAGCGGCTCGCGGCCGCGCTCGACCGCGACCCGGACGCGGTGGTCGCGTATTCGGATGTGGTGGTCCTGGATGAGGCGAGCGGCGGCAAGCGCACGCTGGCCGTGGAGTTCGATCGCGCGCTCTTCGGCCGGAACGGCTTCATCCCGCCGAGCGCGTTCGCGGCGCGGCGCGCGGCGTTCGCGTCCTACGGCGAGTTCGACGCCTCGATGTCCTACTCCGAGGACTGGGATTGGCTCCTCCGGGTCGCACATCGAGGCGGCAAGATCGTGCGCGTCGCCGGCGCCACCGCGACCATCCGCATCCACTCCCGCGGCCTGAGCCAGCTCCAGCCCGAGCGCATGGAGGAGCGGCGCCGCTGCCTCCAGATCCTTCGCGATCGCTACCGGCTTGGACCGATCGAGCCCAAGACGTTCTGGGACGTCGCCGGGGACCTATGCCCCGACCGGAACGCGTCGACGCGCTGATCCTCGGGGCCGGCGTCGCCGGCCTCTCGGCGGGGCTCTGGCTGCGCGACCTCGGGATCCGTGCGGTGATCCTCGAGGAGGCGCTTCAGCCGGGCGGACAGCTCCACGAGATCCACGCTCCCATCCCGAACTATCTGCTCGCCTACGGCTGGGACGGCGCGCGCGTCGCCGCGGGCATGCTCGGCGACGCCCGGGCGGCCGGGCTTCCAATCCTCGTGGGATCGCCCGCGGTATCGGTGTCGGTTCGATCGAGAACGGTGGAGCGCGAAGAGGAAAGAATCCGGGCGGCCGCTCTCGTGATCGCGACCGGGCTCCGTCGCCGCACGCTGGGCGTGCCCGGTGAGCGCGAGCTGGCGGGTCGTGGCGTCAGCTTCTCGGCCAATCGCGACCGCACGGCGTACGCCGGGCGTCCCGTGGTGGTCGTGGGCGGCGGCACCGCGGCGGTCGAGGACGCGCTCCTCTGCGCGGAGACAGGATCGCCGGTGACGCTCCTCCATCGGAGCGCGCGGTTCCGGGCGCGGCGCGACTTCCTCGAGCGGGCGCGCAAGGAACGGAGCATCCGCATCGTCACGGGCGCGCGGGTGACGCGAGTCCTGGGCAAGGACCAGGTCGCCGGCGTGGAATACAAGGTGCGCGGCACTGCGCGGCCGCGAACAGCGCCGGCGGACGCCGTATTCCTGCGCATCGGCTGGGAGCCTCGCACGGATCTCCTGCGCGGACAGCTCCGGATGGATCGCGCGGGCTATCTCATCGCGGGCCCGGCCGGGTCGACGAGCGTGTCACGGGTATATGCGATCGGGGACGTCTGCTCGCCACGGTGTCCATCGATCGCGAACGCCGCTGGCCAGGGCGCCGCCGCGGCATGGGAGATCGCCCGGGCGCTGAAGCGGCTGTGATGGGACGACGCACGCATCCCCGCGAGATCGTGCCCCCGGTTTCACACGATGTGCCGCAATAGGCGCTGCCGGCGGAGCCCGCCGCCCACTCAATCCTCGTACGACGCGAGCACGAGAATTCCCAGGGCCAGGAAGGCCACGACGCCCGGGAGGTAGTTGAGGCTGCCCCCCACGTACCAGTTCGTGCCCGAGCCCGCCTGCATCACGTAGTAGCCGCTCTGACTGAGGTCCTTTTCGTTCAGTTTCCAGGTTTCCATCTCGACGGTGAACGAGGCGAGGTTGCCGAAGTTCAACTGGGCCTGGTTGACCCAGGACGTCTCGAGGGGTGGCCACGGGTCGTGCTGCACGAAGCCGGTCGCGAGATCGATCGACATGGTCTCACCCAGCCACCGGCGGCCACGCACGAGAAACCCGGAATCCGAGGCCTCGTCGCCTTCGGTGTGGAAGATCACCCCGAGAGCCCAGTGCTCGTCGATGTTCCCCATGACGCCGAGATCGAACGTCATGATCCCATCGTCGTGGCCGTTTCCGAGGATTCCGAGCGCCCCAATCTGAAGGACGGTGAAGATTCGCGTGTGCGGGTAGGGATGCCCCAGGAACGTGAATCCGTGCCTCTGGATCGGCACGATGGGCGCCTTGCCGATCGTCTTTCCCCTGTCGACCACATCGCGTGTCCAATCCCTGCCGTCCGATCCGCGGATCGACCGGATCCGGTGGGCGGCGATGTCCGACGTGTGGCCATCCGCGCCGTAGGCTCGCACGTAGTCCCAGGTGCGCGGCTCGATGCGAACCACGGAGAGCTGCACGTCGTGGTCGAGCGAGATGAGGTAGGTCTGAGGGGGAGGCGCCCCGGCCCGCATGGAGTCGGCGGGCGGTGCCCCCTGGATGGAGTCCGCGGATGCGGGGTCGAGTGTGACTCGGGCGGAATCCACCGGGGCGCCGGCCTGGATGGAGTCCGCGCTCACGGCATCGCCCGAGATCGAATCTCCCAGCGCAGCGATGTCGAGGGTATCGGACGGATCCGCCTGCGCGGAACCAACGGCCCCGCCCGTCGCGGCGAGAAGCGCCAGAAGGAACGCCCATGGGCAGATGCCTCGAATCGCCGGGCTCACCATCCCCCCTCGAGGGTGGTGTGGATCACGCCCAGGGCGATGATGCCTGCGAGCAGACCGACCATGCCGGGAACG
>JAEHDN010000110.1 GCA_016880395.1 Candidatus Eiseniibacteriota bacterium | reverse complement strand
TCCTCACGAAGATGATCGAGGCCATCCAGCTCAAGCGCGAGGATGTCTACATCGCGAACGTGCTGAAGTGCCGCCCGCCGGACAACCGGACGCCGATTCCCACCGAGGTGGAGCGGTGCCTACCGTACCTCGAGCAGCAGATCGCCCTCGTGAAGCCCGACCTGATCGTCGCGCTCGGCCTCTCGGCCGCGCAGGCGCTCCTCGGCACGAAGGCGTCGATGGGCGCGCTCCGGGGACGGATGTTCGAGTACCGGGGCGTGCCGTTCCTCGCCACCTATCATCCGGCCGCGCTGCTCCGAAATCCCGGGCTCAAGCGGGACGCCTGGGCGGACCTCCAGCGCGTGCGCGACTTCCTGCGCGAGGGGAGTGCGGCGTGAGGCGGGAAACGCCAGAGGGCCGCCGGCGATGAGGAGCCTCGACGACATGGCCCCCGCTTCGGGTCTGGAGGCGCGCGTTCCGCCGCAGGCGCTCGACGCCGAGCGCTCCGTGCTCGGCGCCATGCTCCTCTCGCGCGACGCGATCGCGACGGCGATCCAGCACCTCCAGGAGGAGGCGTTCTACAGGGACGCCCACCGGAAGATCTGGCGCGTCATCGTCGACCTCTTCGACGGCAGCACGCCGGTCGACATGGTGATGCTCATGGAGGAGCTGAAGCGCCGACGCGAGCTCGAGGCCGTGGGTGGCGTGACCTACCTCACCACCCTCGACCAGTTCATCGCCACCCCGACGCACGTCGAGCACTACTGCAAGGTCGTCCACGAGAAGGCGATCCTCCGCCGGCTGATCGAGGTGGGCACCGAGATCGTGGGGGAGGCCTTCGACGGCCGCGAAGAGCCCTCGAATCTCCTCGATCGAGCCGAGCAGGCGATCTTCGCGATCTCCGACGACCGGCTCCGCACCGGATTCCTGCCGATGCGCTCGCTCGTCCTCCAGGGCTATTCCGCCATCGAGGAGTACCGGCAGCGGAAGGTCCACGTCACGGGCGTGCCCTCCGGCTTCTACGACCTGGACGAGATGACCGCCGGATTCCAGAAGGCCGACTTCGTGGTCATCGCCGGGCGTCCCTCCATGGGGAAGACCGCGTTCGCGATGAACATCGCCGACTTCGTCGCGGTGCGCTCGCGGACGAAGGACCGCGCCGCGGTCGCGGTCTTCAGCCTGGAGATGTCGAAGGAGGCGCTCGTGCAGCGGCTCCTCTGCTCCCTCGCCAAGGTGGACATCCACAAGATCCGCCGCGGCTACGCGAGCGCCGACGAGTACAAGCGGCTGCAGAACGCGGCCGCGCAGCTCCACGAGGCGCCGATCTACATCGACGACACGGCCGCCATCAGCATCCTCGAGATGCGCGCGAAGGCGCGGCGCCTCGTGTCGGAGACGCCGCTCGGGCTGATCGTGGTCGACTACCTGCAGCTCATCCGCGGGCCGAACAACGTCGAGAACCGCCAGCAGGAGATCTCCAGCATCTCGCGCTCGCTCAAGGCGCTCGCGAAGGAGCTCCAGGTGCCGGTGCTCGCCCTGTCCCAGCTCTCGCGCGCCGTCGAGACGCGGGGTGGCAACAAGCGCCCCATGCTCTCGGATCTGCGCGAGTCGGGCGCCATCGAGCAGGATGCCGACGTGGTGCTCTTCGTGTACCGCCCCGAGGTGTACGAGACCGACCCGTCCAAGATGGACGGCAAGGCGGAGATCATCATCGCGAAGCAGCGGAATGGCCCCGTAGGGAGCGTGGATCTCGCCTTCCTTCGCGAGTGCACCCGGTTCGAGTCCTTGCGCGACGTTCCGGAGCATCGACCCGAGCCCCGGTGATCGATCCCGAGACCGCCGACGCGGAAGACGCCGCCCTCGCCGCGGCTCCCTGGCCGAAGCGCTTCCTCTTCGAGCGCCTGCAGAACGCAGGCGAGGTCTTCCTCCTCACGGGGAGCGCGCTCCGCGAGATGCCTGCGGGTATCCGCAAGATGGGGCTCGTCGTGAACCAGATGGCGGCGATCGGCCTCGGCTCGATGCCGCTCACCGTGATCGTGGCGCTCTTCACGGGCGCCGTCGCCGCGGTCCAGGCGGCCTACCAGATGCGGGACTACGTCCCGATGATCTACCTCGGCACGGTCATCGGGAAATCGGTCGTGATCGAGCTGGGGCCGGTGCTCACCGCGCTCGTGGTGGGAGGGCGCGTGAGCGCCGCCATCGCGGCCGAGCTTGGCTCCATGCGGGTGACCGAGCAGATCGACGCGATGGAGACGCTCGGGATCAGCCCGATCCGTTACCTGGTCGTGCCTCGGCTCGTCGCCTCGATCGTGATGCTGCCGGTGCTGACGATCTTCGCCGACATCCTCGCGATCGCGGGCGGGTACCTCGTCGCGGTGCTCACGCTGGACGTGAGCGGCCACACGTTCACGAGCGGCCTCAAGCTCTACTTCAAGATCCAGGACGTGTTCTCGGGCCTCCTCAAGGCGTTCTTCTTCGGAGCCATCATCGCGACCATGGGGTGCTACTACGGGCTCCGCACCGAGGGGGGCGCCGAGGCGGTCGGGGACTCCACGACGAGGGCCGTGGTAGCCTCCTGTCTCCTGATCCTGATCGTGGACTACCTCCTCGCCTCCTTCCTCTTCCGGGTGCTCTTTGCCTGATTCGGCGATCGAGTTCCAGGGGGTCTGGAAGCGCCTCGGGACGAAAGTTGTGCTGCGAGGTGTCGATCTATCCGTAGCGAGAGGAGAGTGCCTGGTCGTCATCGGGCGGAGCGGGTCCGGCAAGTCCGTCCTGCTCAAGCACGTGGTGGGCCTCCTCCAACCGGATCGGGGGACCGTGCGGGTGAACGGCATCGACGTGGCCAGCTTGGACGAGGGGGAGCTCCTCTCGATCCGCGAGCAGATGGGGATGCTCTTCCAGGGGGGCGCCCTCTTCGACTCGATGGCGGTGGGGGAGAACGTGGGGCTCGCGCTCCGCGAGCACACCCCGCTCCCGGAGCGCCAGATCGAGGAGGTCGTGGCCGAGAAGCTCGCACTGGTGGGCCTCTCGGGCACGGAAGCGCAGCGGCCCTCGTCGCTCTCCGGCGGCATGAAGAAGCGGGCCGCGCTCGCGCGGGCGCTCGCGATGAACCCGAAGATCATGCTGTACGACGAGCCGACGACCGGGCTCGATCCGATCACGGCGGACGTCATCAACAGGCTGATCCGCAGGCTTCAGGACCGGCTCGGGATCACGTCGATCGCCGTCACGCACGACATGCGCAGCGCTTATCATATCGCCGACCGCATCGCGATGCTCCACGAGGGACGCATCCACGCGGTCGGGACGCCGGATGAGATCCAGCAGACACGGGATCCGATCCTGCGCCAGTTCATCGAGGGGAGCTCGGAAGGTCCCCTCCTTCCCACGTAGAGGGATCAGGGATGAATCGAACCTCGCGCCGGGCCGCGATCCAGGTCGGAGTGGCGGGTCTGCTCTCGATCCTGCTCCTCTTCGTGGGCATTGCCTGGATCAAGGAGTACCGCGTCGGGAAGCGGAAGAGCTACTACACCGCCCGGTTCGAGGAGGTCGGGAACCTCGGCGAGGGGGACCCGGTCTCGGTGCGCGGCGTGCGCAAGGGGGCCGTCACGAACATCATCCTCGAGGACACGGGCGTGCGCGTGGAGTTCGAGGTGGACAAGAGCGTGGTCCTGCATCCCGATGCGCAGCTCCGCGTGGCCAACATCGGCTTCATGGGGGAGAAGTTCCTCGCGCTCGATGCCGGTCAGGCGCCGGGGCGCTATGACGGGCGAAAGCCCATCCCGGGCCGCTTCCAGTCCGGCGTGCCCGAGGTGATCAGCGGCGCGGGCGACCTCCTCATCGAGACGACCGAGCTGTCGTCGCGGCTCAACCTGATGCTCGATGCGATCGACCCGGCCACCGTCGAGCGCGCGTCGAAGAACTTCGAGCGGGCGAGCGAGGGACTCAATACCACGCTCACCCAGAACCGGAGCGATCTGCGCCAGGCGATCGTCGACTTCCGCGCCGCGGCCCACGACCTCCGCGCGATGGCCTCGGCCAACTCGGACCAGGTCTCGACCTCGGTCAAGGACTTCGGCACCGCGTCGCGCAAGCTCTCGGAGCTGTCGGACCGCCTCTCGACCACAGCGGCGGCGATCGACCGCGTGGTCGGCAAGCTCGACCGGGGCGAAGGAGCGCTGGGCAAGGCTATCGCGGATTCCACGATCTACGTCGAGCTCAAGGAAACGCTCCGGAACACCAACCAGCTCGTGAAGGACATCCAGAAGAACCCGAAGAAGTACATCAACCTGAGCGTCTTCTAGACCTTCTAGACCCGGACGGGAATGGCACGAAAGCAGGCATCGAGCGCGGCGCGCGAGCCGAAGACCGTGTTCTTCTGCGCCGAGTGCGGGAACGAGAGCCCCAAGTGGTTCGGCCGCTGCCCGCACTGCGAGGCGTGGAACAGCGCACGCGAAGGCCCGGGCCGCCGCGAGGCGACTCCGGCGCGACGCGCGGGCTACGGCGCCACGGAGGGCGCAGCCTCCCAGCCCGTGCGGCTCGAGGAGATCGCGCCGGGCGCCGAGTCGCGCTGGCCGAGCGGCATCGGCGAGCTGGACCGCGTGCTCGGCGGAGGGCTCGTGCCTGGGTCGCTGGTCCTGATCGGCGGCGACCCCGGCATCGGCAAGTCGACGCTCGCGCTCCAGCTCGCGGCCGCGCTCGGCCGCGCGGAGCGCTCCGTTCTCTACGTCTCGGGTGAAGAATCGCCCCGCCAGGTCAAGCTGCGCGCGGAGCGCCTCGTGCTCCGGGGCGGGCTCGACCGGCTCTGGATCCAGTCGGAGATCGACCTCGAGGCGATCCTTGCCGAGGTGGTCCGACTCGACCCGGCGCTCCTCGTCATCGACTCCATCCAGACCCTCTATCTTTCATCGCTCGACGCCGCGCCGGGGAGCGTCTCCCAGGTCCGGGAGTGCGGGCTCCGGCTCCTCCGGCTGGCCAAGGAACGCGGCATGCCGGTCCTCCTGATCGGCCACGTCACGAAGGACGGCTCCGTCGCGGGGCCGCGCACGCTCGAGCACATGGTGGACGCGGTCCTCTATCTCGAGGGCGAGCGGCACCACGAGTATCGCATCCTGGGCGCCGCGAAGAATCGCTTCGGCTCCACGCACGAGATCGGCGTCTTCACGATGCAGGGGGACGGGCTCGCGGAGGTGGAGAATCCGTCCGAGCGGCTGCTGCGCGACCGCGGGGACTCGGTCCCGGGATCGGCGGTCGTGGCGGCCATCGAGGGCTCGCGCCCGCTCCTGGTCGAGGTACAGGCGCTCGTCGCGCCGACCCACTTCGCGAATCCGCAGCGCGTGTCTCAGGGCATCGATCCGCGCCGGCTCGCGGTCGTGATCGCCGTGCTCGAGAAGCGTGCCGGGCTCTCGCTCGCCGGCGCCGACGTGTTCGTGAACGTCGCCGGCGGGATCCGCCTCGAGGAGCCGGCCGCGGACCTCGGGCTCGCGCTCGCGCTCGCGTCGAGCTTCCGCGACCGGCCGCTCCCGGCGGACCTGGTCGCGATCGGCGAGGTGGGACTCGGCGGCGAGTTGCGCCCCGTGCCGCAGCTCGACCGGAGACTCGCCGAGGCGAGGCGACTCGGATTCCGCGCCGCCGTCGTGCCGCGGCGCTCCGCGCCCGCGGGAGACGCCGGGGCTCTCGGCGCGTCCAGCCTCCACGAGGCCATCGGGCGCGTGCTCGACCCGGACGCGCGGTGACCCACGGCCGCGACCTCGCCGTCGTGCTCGCGGGGGCGGGCGAGGGGACGCGGATGGGGGGCCGCGGGCCGAAGCTCCTCCTGCCGCTCGACGGCAAGACGCTCCTCGAGCGGGTCGCGTCCGTGTTCCTGGCCCATCCGTCCGTGGGCGAGCTGGTGGCCGTCGTGCCGGAAGCGCTCCTCGATCGCGCGGGCCAGGTCCTGCGGGCCCTCCACGCTCCGCCGGAGATCCGCCTCGACGTCACCTCGGGGGGCGCGACGCGCCGGGAGTCGGTGGGCCGCGGGCTCCGCGCGCTCACGCGGGGACTTCCCTGGGTCGCCGTGCACGACGTGGCGCGCGCGCTCGTGACCGAGCAGCTCGTCACGCGGGTGCTCGAGACCGCGAGGGTGGAGCAGGCCGCGATTCCCGCCGTGCCGCTCCGGGACACGGTGAGCGAGGTGGACGCGGGGCGGATCGTCCGGACGCTCGACCGCACGCGGCTCGTGGCCGTGCAGACGCCCCAGATCTTCGCCGATGCTATACTCCGCCGCGCGCACGCGTCGGCCGAGGCCGCGGGGCGGGACGCGACCGACGACGCCTCGCTGCTCGAGGCGTCCGGGACGCGGGTCGTGGTCGTTCCCGGGGACCCGATGAACCTCAAGCTGACCGAGCCGGCCGATCTCGCGATGTTCGAGCTCTTCCTGCGCCACGGGACGTCATGACACGCGAGCCGGCCACGCCGCTCCGGGTCGGGATCGGCTACGACGTGCACCGGCTGGAGCGCGGTCTGCCGATGGTGCTGGGGGGGGTCGCGCTGGCGCACGACCGTGGCCCGGTGGCGCACTCCGACGGCGACGTGCTCGCGCACGCGATCGGCGATGCGCTCCTGGGCGCCGCCGGGCTCGGAGATCTGGGCGCTCACTTTCCCGACTCCGATCCGAGGTGGCGCGGTATCTCGAGCCTCGCGATCCTCGAGTCGATCCGCGACCGGCTCGCGGAGCGCGGACTCGGTATCGTGAACGTCGACGCCTCGGTTGTCGCGGAGGCGCCGCGTATCGCGCCGCACGTCGAGGCGATGCGGGCCGCGCTCGGCCGCGCGCTCGGCATCGGCGCCGACCGCGTCTCGGTCAAGGCCACGACGAACGAGCGGCTCGGATCGCTCGGACGCGAGGAAGGAATCGCCGCCTGGGCCGTCGCGCTCCTCGAGGGGACAGGCACATGACATCGGAGGGGGCATGAAGATCGTCGTCCTCTTGGGAGGCAACACCTCGGAGCGGGAGGTCTCGCTCCGCACCGGCGCCGGTGTCGCGCGCGCGCTCGGCACGCTGGGGCACGACGTCGCGCTCCTCGACACGGGCACCGGCAAGTTCCTGAAGGACGCCGACCATGCGCTCGCGCTCGGGACCGGTGGGCCCGCGCCGCTCCACGGCGGGCTGCCCGCCCAGCAGGGGGAGCAGGGGCTCGACATCTACGTGCGCTCGATTCCGCGGAGCGCGGACCTCGTCTTCATCGCGCTCCACGGCGGGCCGGGAGAGAACGGCACGCTCCAGGCGCTCCTCGATTTGGCGGGCATCCCGTACACCGGCTCCGGCGTGCTCGCCTCCGCCCTCGCGATGGACAAGGTGATGTCGAAGCGGATCTTCAAGGCCGAGGGCATCCCGACGCCGGAATGGGTCGAGCGCTGGGCTCCCGAGGATCCCGCCGCGCCCTGGACTCCCGACCTCACGGCGGAGGAGGTGGCTCGGCTCGGAGGCTATCCGCTCATCGTGAAGCCGAACGAGGAGGGCTCGAGCGTCGGGATCACCGTGGTCGAAAGCCCCGCGGCCCTTCGCCCCGCGATGGACGAGGCCCGGCGCTACGGACGGCTCGTGCTCGTCGAGGCGTTCATCGACGGCCGCGAGCTCACGGTGGGCGTCATCGACCAGCGCGCGCTCCCGGTGGTCGAGATCATCCCGCAGGAGGGCTGGTACGACTACGAGCACAAGTACACCTCGGGTGCGAGCCGCTACGAGGTGCCCGCCGACCTCCCGCCCGAGATGGCCGAGAAGCTCTTCGCCCTGAGCCTTCACGCCTGCCGCGCGCTCCGCACGAGCGGGGTCGCGCGCGTCGACTTCCGCCTGGGCTCGGACGGCGTGCCGCATTGCCTCGAGGTCAACACGGTGCCTGGGCTCACGGAGCTGAGCCTCGTGCCGAAGGCGGCCGCGGCCGCCGGCATGCGATACGAAGACCTGATCCGGGCCATCGTCGAGTCGGCGCCCGTCCGCGCCGCGCGCTGAGGTCCCGGTGACCCCGCTCCACGGCGCGCCCCAGGAAGCGTTCAGCCTGGTCGAGCTCCTGATCCGTCTCGGCATCATCGTCGTCGCGACGCTCGTCGCGCTGCGGCTCGTCTACGTCGTCATCGGGCGGATCGAGCGAACGATCCGCTCCGAGGCGAAGGGCACCGAGACGGCGCGCGAGAAGCGCGCGCGCACGGTCGGGGGCGTGCTCCGGAGCGTCGCGCGCGGAGCCATCATCGTCATCGGGCTCCTCATGACCGTCCGCGAGCTGGGACTCGACATCACCCCGGCCCTCGCGGCGGCGGGCGGATTCGGCGTGGCGGCGGGGCTCGGCGCGCAGAGCCTGGTGAAGGACTGGATCGCGGGGTTCTTCATCATCCACGACAATCAGTTCGGCGTCGGCGACGTGGTGCGCGCGGCGGGCGTATCGGGCGCCGTCGAGGCGCTCTCGCTCCGGCACACGGAGCTGCGCGACAGCGAGGGCTTCATCCACTTCATCCCCAACGGCGAGATCAAGGTGGTGACGAACCTGACCAAGAGCTGGTCGACGCCGATCGTGCGGATCCCGATCAGCCTGACCGAGGATCCCGCCCGCGCGGTGAAGGTGATCGAGGACATGCTGGCCAGGTTCGGCGCGAATCCGAAGATGAAGCCGCTCCTCATCGACGCGCCGCGGCTCCTCGGGATCGAGGACGTCGGCCCCGGCCAGTTCACGCTCATGCTCCAGGCGAAGACGGTTCCCGAGGAGCGGCTCGCGGTGTCGCGCGCGCTCCGCCTGGCCGCGCTCGAGAGCCTGCGCGCGGCGCGCGTCCTCATCCACACGCCCGCCACGGGCGAGCCGGCCCCACCTTCGGCGCCGCCTGGCGCGGCCGATGGTGCCTCCGCGACCAGCGCCGCGGAAGGCGCGGCGTGAGCCTCCGCGTCTACGACGCCCGTCGCCGCTCGAAGATCCCGTTCGAGCCGGTCGTTCCCGGGCAGGTCGGGATGTACGTCTGCGGTATGACCGTGCAGGACCGCCCGCACGTGGGGCACATGCGCTACGCCGTCGTCGGCGACGTCATCCGGCGCGTGCTCGAGTCGCGCGGCTACCGTGTGACCTACGTCACGAACTTCACCGACATCGACGACCGGATCATCGAGCGCGGGAATCGCGAGGGTGTCCCGTTCGAGCAGGTGTCCGAGAGGAACATCCGGGCGTTCCTCGAGTACGCGGAGCTCCTCAACATCAAGCCCGCGGATCGCTACCCGCGCGCGACCGAGCACATCCCGGAGATCCTCTCGCTCATCCGCCGGCTCATCGACTCGGGGCACGCGTACGCGGCGGGCGGGGACGTCTACTTCGACGTGCGGAGCTATCCCGCCTACGGCGCGCTCTCGGGCCGCAAGGTGGACGACCTCCGCGCCGGCGTGCGGATCGAGGTCGGGGAGGCGAAGCGCGACCCGCTCGACTTCACGCTGTGGAAGGGCGCGAAGCCGGGCGAGCCGTCGTGGCCGAGCCCGTGGGGTCCCGGGCGTCCGGGCTGGCACATCGAGTGCTCGGCGATGGCCATGAAGCATCTCGGCGAGTCCTTCGATCTGCACGGGGGCGGACAGGACCTGATCTTCCCGCATCACGAGAACGAGATCGCGCAGTCCGAGGCCGCGACCGGGAAGACATTCGCGCGGTTCTGGGTGCAGAACGGGCTCGTGAACCTCGACGGGGAGAAGATGTCGAAGTCGACCAAGCACTTCTTCCTGATCGAGGACGTCGCGAAGGAGGTCGAGCCCGAAGTGATCCGGTTCTACCTGCAGTCCACGCAGTACCGGAGTCCGATCGAGTGGAACGACGTGCGTCTGCGCGAGGCGGGCGCGGCGTACGACCGGCTCCGCGAGGCGCTCGCCAAGGCGGAGGCAGCCCCCGGGCCGGGCGGCGCGGCCGCGAGCGAGGCCGGCGCCAGCTCCACGCTCGCCCACGAGGTCGCCGCGCTCGAGCGCGAGTTCCAGGAGTCCCTCGACGACGACTTCAATGCGGCGAAGGCGCAGGGGCACCTCTTCGAGCTGGCGAAGTCGATCAATCGAGTGGCCGACAGCGAGGGCGCATCGGCCGCGGACCGGGCCGCGCTCTCCGGAGCGGGCCGGACGCTCCGCCGGCTGGGCGAATTGATCGGCCTCTTCTGGGGATCCGGGAAGCCCGAAACGGAGACCCCAGAAGCCGTCCAAGATCTTGTCCGGCAACGAGATGAAGCGCGCATGCAGAAACAGTGGCGCCGGGCCGATGAATTGAGAGACGAAATCCTGGCGCTGGGCTATGTCCTCGAGGACTCGAAAGGGGGCACGCGGGCCCGGCCGAAGAGCTGATCGAACTCGAGCGCACGGCGGGACGATGTCTCTGGGACGGGGTCCGCGGACCCTCAAGGCCGAGCTTCAATTCCGTTTCCTCGCGGTGGGGAGTGTCTTCCTCATCCTGGCGACCGCGCTCCTCTACACCAACGGACAGGGCTCCCTCCGCCGCCAGGTCCTGACCAACGCCACCACCGCGGCCGAGACTGCGGCCTCGCTCGTCGCCGTCGAGGACCACCGCCTCGTGCGCACCGCGGCGGACATGAACTCCCCCGCCTTCCGCACGATGGTCACGAATCTCGGCGCGCTTCGCCGGGCGAGCCCCTCGATCTACCACCTGTTCACGCTCGCGCCGGGCGCACGGCTCGGCCAGTGGGGCGTCGTGGTCGATCTCGGGAGCACCGAGAGCGGTGCGGCCGAAGACGATGGGCCGCTCGTGCGGGGCCGGCTCCCGATCGGATCCCCGCCGCCCAAGGACGTGCCGCCGGCGCTCCTGCGCCAGGGCATGGCGCAGACCGCGGGCATGGTGCTCGACCTGACCCGCCCCGATCTGGCGCGCGTCGTCGCCGTCTCGCCGATCCGCACCACGGGGGGCGAGGCCGTCGGCCTGGTGGTGGTCCAGATGAGCGCCGCCGCTCTCGCGGCCGAGGCGAGGCTCCTCGTCTACGTCTGCATCGGCATCTTCCTCCTCGGTCTCGTCGCGAGCGTGCTCGCGAGCAACTACGTCTCGCGCTGGCTCACGCGCCCCATCGAGGACCTCCTCGGCGCGGTCGAGGCGATCTCGAAGGGCGACCTCGCCACGCGCGTGCGCGTGGACGGGCACAAGCACGAGCTGGACGCGCTCGGCGCGGCGTTCAACCACATGGCGGAGACGCTCGAGTCCTCGCGCGCGCGGAACGAGGCGCAGCAGGAGCGACTGCGGGAGCTCAACCGGATCGGAACGAGCGCTGCCGCCACGCTCGAGCTGCCCCGCATGCTCGAGGTGGTGGCCGAGGGTCTGCGCGCGGTGTGCGGCGGCGAGGAGGCGTACGTCGGCGCGGCGGCGCCGCGGGATCGCGTCGTCCACCAGTGGGCCCGTTCCGGAGTGGGCGAGGTCGACCTCGCGCGGGTGTCGGCCCCCCTCGAGAGTCTGGCCCGCGTCCTGGCCGGCGAGACGAGGCTCCTCTCGCGGGCCGAGCTGGACGCGGCGGGTCTCACCTGGCTCAGGGAGCGTCCGGGCGAGTACGCGCTGGCGGCGCCGCTCAAGGCGAGCGACGAAACGATCGGCATCCTGGTCGTGCTCGGAAACCGCGCGCAGTTCCACGAGGACGCCGTCTCACTCGCGTCGGTGTTCGCGACCCAGATCTCGGCCGCGGTCGGAAACGCGCGGCTCTTCGAGCAGGTCCGGGCGATCGACCGGTCGAAGAGCGAGTTCCTGTCGATCGCGTCGCACGAGGTGCGCACGCCCCTCACGGTCATCAAGAGCTCGCTCGACGTGCTCGTGGCCAACAAGGCCTTCACCTACACCACCGACCAGCGTCAGCTCATCGCCTTCTGCCAGCAGTCGGTCGAGCGCCTGATCCAGCTCGTGAAGGACATCCTCGACGTCTCGAAGATCGAGGCGGGGGTGCTCCAGATCCAGTTCATCCCGACCTCGCTCAACGAGCTGGTGACGCGATGCCTCTTCTGGGTGCCGCAGCTACCGGGCGGGCAGGGGATCGAGGTCGAGGCGCGCCTCCCGTCCGAGCCCGCCATGGTGTCGGCGGATCCAGGGCGCATCATGCAGGTGCTCGAGAACCTGATCTCGAACGCGCTCAAGTTCTCCAAGCCCGGAGGCAAGGTCACGATCGAGCTGGTCGAGCACGAGACCGAGTACGAGATCGTGGTCTCGGACCGGGGCAAGGGGATCGCGGCCGAGCACCTCGAGAGGATCTTCGGGAAGTTCTACCAGGTCGAGGAGTCGGCCACCCGCGAGCAGGGAGGAACCGGACTCGGCCTCGCCATCTGCAAGGGCATCATCCGGGCCCACCGCGGCAGGATCTGGGCGGAGAGCGAGCTGGGAGCGGGAAGCCGCTTCCACTTCACGCTCGCCCGCTTCAAGGATGGCGGCGACGCGCGTCCGGATGCGCAGATCTCGGTCGCCGATCTCCTCTCCTCGCTTCGCTCCGAAACTCCTTCCCCGACACGCTCGTAGCGTTGACGCAGGGCGCGCCCCGCCCGTACACTGCCGCGCAGCGGACCGGGGTTGCGACTCCGGCTCCCGCGTAGCTGGCGTAGCTCAATGGTAGAGCATCTCATTTGTAATGAGGCGGTTGGGGGTTCGAGTCCCTTCGCCAGCTCCACGTCCAGTTCTTCCGGAGGGGTTCCCGAGCGGTCAAAGGGAGCAGACTGTAAATCTGCCGGCTTAGCCTTCGAAGGTTCGAATCCTTCCCCCTCCAGTCTTCCGGCATCGAAGTAACAGCGGGCAGTCCCGGCCAGGCTGCGCGCCCGACAATCTAAGTGACGATACGGAGCGGGAATAGCTCAGTGGCTAGAGCGTCAGCCTTCCAAGCTGAGGGTCGCGGGTTCGAATCCCGTTTCCCGCTCCAGTAACCTCCACACCACCGAGTTCTCCACGGTCATCAACGCTGGTAAACTATTATTTAGGCTACACTTAACTAGATATCCACCGCCCGGCCGCCTGCTTTACAACTTCGTCATGGGGGCCAGGGCCGGGAGGGTGCACCGCTGGCGCGCTCGCGCATCAAAACAGAGCGGGGCCGGAAACCGGCAAAGGGCGCAAATTTCTTGTTGACTGCCGTTTCAGCCGGTCCTAGCCTGTGTGGTTCGCACCACCGACGACCTTCTTCGAGGGAGGAGGAAGGCCGCTCGGGAATTTTTGCCTTGATTCGAACATCCGAGAAACGTTGGCGCCGAGCGGGTCGGCTCGAGAGCGCATGGGTCGGCCCTCGACCGCGTTTCGGTTTTTCCGCGCGCCGCAGCACCGCCCACGTAGCTCAGTCGGTAGAGCATTTGCATGGTAAGCAAAAGGTCAGCGGTTCGATTCCGCTCGTGGGCTCCATTGTCCGCATCGCGAATGGTCGAGTTCGGGCTCTAGGGTTCAATCGTGATCTCGCCCCTCGTGGTCCTGAAGATCCGATAAGAAATTTCGTACGACGGAGGATTCGGTCTCATGG
>JAEHDN010000109.1 GCA_016880395.1 Candidatus Eiseniibacteriota bacterium | reverse complement strand
TCGCCTCCGCGGATCGCGAGGGCCTCTCGCGGTCCACCCCAGGCGCCGTGGCCATCATCCCGGCGCGGCTCCGGTCCACCCGTCTCTCTGAGAAGGCCTTACAGGATCTCTGCGGCGCCCCTCTGATCGTCCGCGTGCTCGAGCGGGTGCGTTCAGCGTCGTGCCTCAGGGATGTGTGGGTGGCGACGGACAGTCCGCGCATCGCGGACGCGGTCGCGCACGCGGGCGGACAGGCGGTGCTGACGCGCGCGGACCACGCCTCGGGGCTCGATCGCGTCGCCGAGGCGGCCGGCCTCCTGTCGGACGCGCCCGATCCCGATGCGGTCTTCGTGAACGTGCAGGGGGACGAGCCCTTCGTGAGCGCGGCGGGGCTCGACCATCTCGTGCGACTCTTCGAGAATCCGAACGTGGTGATGGGCACGCTCGCCGCGCCCTTTCCGGCGTGGGCGTCGCCCGAGGATCCGAACAAGGTGAAGCTGGTGCGCGACCACGAGAATCGCGCGCTCTACTTCTCGCGGTCGCCGATCCCGTCGGGGACCGATCCGGGCGCGCCCCGGCTCCTCCACGTCGGCGTCTACGCGTACCGCAGGCGCACACTGCTCGAGCTGGCGAGGCTCGAGCCGGCGCCGCTCGAGCGGGCGGAGCGGCTCGAACAGCTCCGCGCGCTCGCCAATGGAATTCCGATCCACGTGGCCGTGGGAGACTACGAATCCGTGGGAATCGATACGCCCGAGGATCTGGACCGGGCCCGGGCCCTCTGGGGGGAAGGGAGGTCGCGATCATGACCAAGTTCGTGTTCGTCACGGGAGGAGTCGTCTCGTCGCTCGGCAAGGGGATCGCCGCGTCCGCGATCGGCTCGCTGCTCAAGAGCCGAGGGCTGTCGGTGACGCTCCAGAAGTTCGATCCCTACCTCAATGTCGACCCGGGCACGATGAGCCCGTACCAGCACGGCGAGGTCTACGTCACCGATGACGGCGCGGAGACCGATCTGGACGTCGGACACTACGAGCGCTTCCTCGGCGTCTCGATGGGCCGCCAGAACAACGTCACCGCGGGCCAGATCTACGACACGATCATCCAGAAGGAGCGCCGCGGCGACTACCTCGGCCGCACGGTGCAGGTGATTCCGCACGTCACCGACGAGATCAAGTCCCGCATGCTCGCGCTCACGCGCGCGAAGAAGCCCGTGGACGTGGCGATCGTCGAGATCGGGGGCACGGTCGGAGACATCGAGAGCCTGCCCTTCCTCGAGGCGATCCGGCAGCTCCGGCTCGAGCTCTCCACCGTGAACACGCTCTTCATCCACGTGACGCTCGTGCCCCATCTGGGGGCGGCGCGCGAGATCAAGACCAAGCCGACGCAGCACTCGGTGAAGGAGCTCCGCGCGATCGGGATCCAGCCCGACATCCTCCTCTGCCGCTCCGAGGTTCCGATCCCCCAGGAGGTGAAGGAGAAGATCGGGCTCTTCTGCAACGTCCCCACCCAGGCGGTGATCGAGGCGATCGACGTGTCGTCGATCTACGAGGTGCCGCTCATGTTCCACCGCGGCGGGCTCGACGACCTCGTGGTCTCGATGCTGCGTCTCGACGCCGGCCCGGCCGATCTCTCCGCCTGGCAGCAGTACCAGGAGCGGGTCAAGGCCGCGCGCGATTCGGTCACGATCTCGGTCGTGGGGAAGTACACGCACCTGCGCGACGCGTACAAGAGCATCCAGGAAGCGATCACGCACGGAGGCGCCGCGAACGGGGTTTCGATCAAGATCGACTGGGTCGACTCCGAGCGGATCGAGATGGACGGTCCGGACGCGCTCCTCGGCTCCTCGCACGGAATCCTGATCCCGGGAGGCTTCGGCGACCGGGGCACGCAGGGCATGGTGCTCGCGGCGCGCTACGCGCGCGAGCGGCGGGTGCCTTTCTTCGGAATCTGCCTCGGCATGCAGTGCGCGGTGATCGAGATGGCGCGGGATCTGGCGGGCCTCGACGGCGCGGACTCCTCGGAGTTCGATCCCCAGACGCCGCATCCCGTGATCGCGCTCCTCGAGTCGCAGCACGGCGTCACGAAGAAAGGGGGCACGATGCGCCTCGGCGCCTACCGCTGCGTCCTCGCTCCGGGAAGCCATGCGGCCGAGGCGTACGCGGCCGGCGAGGTGTCGGAGCGGCACCGCCACCGGTTCGAGTTCAACAACGACTACCAGGCGGCGCTCGAGGCGAAAGGCATGCGCGTGACGGGCGTCTATCCCGAGCTGTCCCTCGTCGAGATCGTGGAGCTGCCGGATCACCCGTGGTTCGTGGGCGTGCAGTTCCACCCCGAGCTCAGGTCCAGGCCGGATCAGCCCCATCCGCTCTTCAAGGGCTTCATTCACGCCGCGCACGAGGAGCGCGCCCGCCGCGCCGGTGCGACGGACGCCCGGACCGGCGCGGCGCGGAGCTGAGATGGATCCTCGTCCGTCGTTCGAGCCTGTTGCCGTCGGATCCGTCCGGATCGCGCCCGGCCGCCTCGCCCTGATCGCGGGCCCCTGCGTGCTCGAGGACGACTCGATGGCGGAGGAGGTGGCGCAGGAGATCCGGCGCGTGACCTCCGCGCTCGGCATGCCGTTCGTGTTCAAGGCCTCCTACGCGAAGGCGAACCGCTCGTCCAGGGAGAGCTATCGCGGTCCAGGCGCGGCGCGCGGCCTGGCCACGCTCGCGAAGATCCGCGAGCGCGTGGGCGTGCCGGTGACGAGCGACGTCCATGAGACGGTCGAGGTGCCGGAGGCGGCGCGATCGCTCGACCTCATCCAGATCCCGGCCTTCCTCTGCCGACAAACCGCGCTCCTCGAGGCGGCGGGCGCGAGCGGGCGGCCGGTCCACGTGAAGAAGGGGCAGTTCCTCGATCCGGGCTCGATGGCGCGTGCCGTCGAGAAGGTCCGCGCGGCCGGAGCGCCGGGCGTCATCGTGACGGAGCGGGGAACCACGTTCGGCTACGGGGACCTCGTGGTCGACATGCGCGCGATCCCGATCCTCGGGCGCCTCGGCTGCCCGATCTTCTTCGACGCGACCCACTCCGTGCAGCGCCCCGGGGGCGTGGAGACCGGAGGGCAGCGGGAATTCATCCCGGCTCTGGCCCGGGCCGCGGTCGCGGCGGGCGCCGCCGGCATCTTTCTCGAGACCCACCCGGATCCGGCGCATGCCAGGTCCGACCGGGAGTCGCAGTGGCCGCTCGCGGATCTGGAGCCGCTTCTGCGGAGTCTCATGAAGATTCATCAATCGGTTACCGATACGCATCTTGTGGAGGTTAGACGGCCGTGAAGCGGAGTCTCGAGGCAGAGCCTTCGGGGAGAGGCGGAGCCATTCGCGAGGACGCCCCGGTGATCGCGTGGGCGCGCGAGGTCCTGGACCTCGAAGGGGAGGCGGTGTTCGCCTTGAAGCCGCGCATCGGGCCCGAGTTCGAGGCGGCCGTCCGAGCGATCGCGTCGGCCAAGGGGCAGATCCTCACCCTGGGCGTGGGGAAATCGGGTCTCGTCGCGAAGAAGATCGCGGCCACCCTCACGAGCACGGGGACGCCGGCCACGTTCGTCCATCCCGTGGACGCGGTGCACGGCGATCTCGGCATCGTATCCGGCGACGATGCGGCCATCCTGCTCTCGAAGAGCGGGGAAACGGCGGAGCTCCTGGAGCTCCTGCCGGCACTCCGCCGCCACGGCGTCCTCCTCGTCACCCTGACCTGCAACCCGGCCTCCTCGCTCGGCCGCGGATCGGACCACGTCCTCGATCTCGGCCGACCCCGCGAGGCGGGCCCCGACGACCTCGTTCCGACGTCCACCACCACCGCCGCGCTCGCCCTGGGCGACGCGCTCGCGATCGTGCTCATGCGGCTCAAGGGATTCACGCGTGAGGATTTCGCCTTCCTCCATCCGGGCGGCGTGCTCGGGCGGGTGGCGCTCCTCCGCGTGGCGGACCGGATGCACACGGGAGCGGGCCTGCCGCGCGTCGCGGAGAGCGCGACGCTGCACGACGCGCTCCTCGAGATCCTGAACAAGCGGCTGGGCATGACGACTGTGGTGGACGCGGCCGGCGCGCTCGCCGGAGTCCTCACGGACGGCGACCTGAAGCGGATCCTGCTCCGCGGCGGGGCGGACCTCGCCCTGCCCGTCTCCGGCGTCATGTCCCGTACGCCCCGGACCATCGAGCGCGACGCCCTGATCGCCCAGGCGGTGCGCTCGATGGAGGAGAATCCCGGCGGCGCCATCACCTCCCTGGTTGTCCTGGACGGGCTCGGCCGCCCGGAAGGGGTGCTCCACCTGCATGACTGCCTCGACCTCCGGGCGAGGTAAGGCCATGCGGTTCCTTGGGTTTGACCGTGGGTTCGCGAGCATGGTACTGTCCATGCTACTCGGGGCCGCGATCGCGGGCTGCCAGAGGGACGCGCCCTCCACGCCGAGCGGGGAGGAGATCCGGGTCCCCGACCAGGAGGCGCGAGATTTCACCCTCACGGAGTCCTCGGAAGGGAAGAAGAGCTGGACCCTCTGGGCGTCGTACGCGGCCATGTACAACGACCGCAATCTCGTGGACGCCAAGACGGTGCGCATCGACTTCTTCGATCACGAGGGGAAGAAGAACTCGTCCCTGACCGCCGATCAGGGGCTCGTGTACCAGCGGACGAATGACCTCGAGGCCAGGGGCCAGGTGCGCGTCACAACGACGAGCGGCGTGACACTCGAGACCGACTCGCTCCGGTGGCTGAACGCGAAGGGGAAGATCGTCTCCGATGCCTTCGTGCGCGTGACCCGGAAGGGAGACGTGGTGACCGGGTACGGTTTCGAGAGCGACGCGAACCTCGAGCACTTCCACCTCGCGCGCGAGGTCCGCGCCGAGGTGCAGCCTCAGGCCGGGGAGAACCCGGACGCAGGCGGGTCAACGCCATGAGCGGTCTCGTGGCGCGCGACCTGGAGCGCTACTATGGGCACTGGAAGGTGGTCGACAAGGTCACCGTCGAGGTGCAGCGTGGCCAGGTCGTGGGACTCCTGGGCCCGAACGGCGCGGGCAAGACCACGACGTTCTATCTGATTGTCGGGCTCCTGCGGGCCGACGGCGGGCAGATCCTGGTGGACGGGCGCGACATCACCTCGCGGCCCATGCACCAGCGGGCGCGGATCGGAATCGGCTACCTGGCGCAGGAGCCGTCGATCTTCCGGCGCCTGACCGTGCGGGAGAACATCCTCGCGATCCTCGAGACCCTGAAGCTGAGCTCGAAGGAGCGGGCCCAGCGCCTGGAGCAGCTCCTCGAGGAGCTGAACATCGCGCATCTGGCGGACCGGAAGGGCTACAACCTCTCCGGCGGAGAGCGACGGCGCGTCGAGATCACACGCGCGCTGGTCACGCATCCGGGCTATCTCCTCCTCGACGAGCCGTTCGTGGGGATCGACCCCATCGCCGTCGCGGAGATCCAGGACATCGTCTCCCGCCTTCGGCAGAAGGGGCTGGGGATCCTCATCACCGACCACAACGTTCGAGAAACGCTGAGCACCACGGACCACGCGTACATCATGTTCGAAGGCAAGATCCTGATGCAGGGCACCGGCCAGGAGCTGGCGCAGGATCCGGTGGCGCGCCAGATCTACCTGGGCGAGCGCTTCCGATTGGACTGAGGGACGGTCGCCATGGAAATGAAGCACGGCCTGAGCATGCAGCAAAAGCCGACCCTGATCATGACCCAGCGTCTGCAGCAGGCCTTGAAGCTCCTCCAGATGCCGACGCTCGAGCTGCAGCAGGCGCTGAAGCAGGAGCTGGAGCGCAATCCCCTTCTCGAGGAAGTGGACGAGATCGAGGAGGTGGAGGAGATCGAGGACATCAAGAAGGAGGCGGGGCAGGACGGCGAGGCCGAGCCCGTCGAGACAGCCGAGCCGGATAAGAACCAGGAGGTGGACTGGAACGAGCTCTGGCCCGACAACTACGAGATCCCGTCCGCACCGCGCACGGACGATCCCGACGCGGAGTTCTACGAGCGCGTCCCGGTGACGCGGCGGAGCCTGGGGGACCATCTCCACGATCAGCTCCGTCTGCTCGAGCGCGGCGAGGAGGACCTCGCGATCGGGGAGTACCTGATCGGATCCATCGACGAGAACGGCTACCTCCAGACGACGGTCGAGGAGGTGGCTGAGTCGTTCGCGGTGGCGCCCGAACGCATCGAGGAGGTGCTCGCCGAGATCCAGAAGTTCGAGCCGGCCGGGGTCGGCGCTCGAAACCTCCAGGAATGCCTCTGGATCCAGCTCGTCCAGCGCAAGCAGGAGGACACGCTGGCCGGGCGCATCGTGCAGGAACAGTTCGACAACCTGCTCGCGAAGCGCTTCGGCGAGATCGCGCGGACCTTCAAGTGCTCGATCGAGGAGGTGCAGGCGGCGGGCGACCTCATTGCGACGCTCGATCCGAGGCCGGGACAGGAGATCGCGGCCGAGGAGACGAAGTACGTCACGCCCGACCTCATCGTGGAGCGCGTGGCGGGCGAGTTCGTGGTGTCGCTCAACGATCGGAACGTGCCGCGGCTCCGGATCAGCGCCGCCTACCAGCAGATGCTCCGCAACAAGAGCGCCGGGCAGGACGAGACGCGGAAGTTCATATCCGACAAGCTGAACTCCGCCAAGTGGCTCATCCAGACGATCGAGCAGCGGCGCAAGACCATGATCAAGGTGATGCGGCGGATCGTGGAGGAACAGCGCGAGTTCTTCGAGCGCGGCGTGGAGGGGCTGAAGCCCCTCACGCTCCAGCAGATCGCCAATCAGATCGGGATGCACGAATCGACAGTGAGCCGCGTCACCACCAACAAGTACGTCCAGACGCCGCGCGGCGTGTTCGAGCTGAAGTACTTCTTTTCGAGCGGTCTCGCGACCGAGGAGGGGGACGACGTGTCCGCCAAGGTCGCGAAGGACAAGATCCTGACCCTGATCAACAACGAGGACAAGCGCGACCCGCTCAGCGATCAGCGCATTGCCGAGATCCTGCATGAGCAGGGCCTCCGCATCGCCCGGCGCACCGTGGCCAAGTACCGGGAGGCCCTTCGCCTCCTGCCGGCCCGCGCCCGGCGGCGTTACGCATGAGCGCGAGCGAGTCCGATCCACGAGGGGGTGGCATGGAGATCACCATCAAGGGACGTCACTGGAAGCCCACGCCCGCCTTCCGCGAGTACGCCGTCGGGCAAATCGAGCGGCTGACCCGGTTCTACCCGGCGATCATCCGGGCGGAGCTCGTCGTCACGCAGGAGGGTTATCGCCACCACGCCGAGCTCCGGCTCCACGGGAACGCGCTCGACCTCCTGACCAAGGGCGTCGAGAACGACCCCCGGGCGTCGCTCGACGCCGTGCTCACGAAGGTGGAGCGCGCGCTCCTCAAGCAGAAGGGCAAGCTCAAGGACCGGAAGAAGCGGGGCGGCACGATCCGCCTCGAGCTGGCGGTCGAGAGCCTGCCGCGCCCGTCCGCCGCCATCGAGGTGATCCGCCACAAGCCGCGCCGGCCGGTGCTGAGCGTGGAGGAGGCCGCGCGCGCCCTCATGAAGAGCCGCAAGCCGGTGCTCGTCTTCGCGGAGCGCGGCGAGGAGGGCCTCCGCGTCGCGTATCGCCTCGAGGACGGCCAGGTGGGGTTGCTTGAGCTCGATTAGCCGGCCGACGCTGACGGTCGCCCAGCTCTACGACCAGCAGAAAGAGCAGCTCTCGCTCGAGCTTCTCTCCGAGACGCTTGATTCCCGGGTCCCGATCACCATGAGCGACATCAACCGCCCGGGGATGGCGCTCATGGGATTCACCGAGAACTTCCTCGCCGAGCGCATCCAGATCTTCGGCCGCACCGAGCTGGCATACCTGAGCACGCTGGGAGAGAAGGAGCGCCGCGCCGCGCTCGACCGGTTCTTCCAGTTCCAGGCACCCTGCATCATCGTCGCGAAGGGCCTCGAGACGCCGCCCGAGCTTCTCGAGCGCGCGAACGCGCACCGGATCCCGGTGATCCGCACGCCGCAGGACACCACGCCCTTCATCCACCAGCTCACAGCTTTCCTCGACTTCGTGTTCGCCCCCTACGTCACCGTCCATGGATCGCTCGTCGACGTGTACGGAATCGGCCTCCTCTTCACCGGCCGGAGCGGGATCGGCAAGAGCGAGACGGCGCTCGACCTTGTGGAGCGGGGGCACCGCCTCGTCGCGGACGACGTGGTGCGGATCACCCGACGCCACGGAGACATCCTGATCGGCGCCTGCAACGAGGTGCTGAAGCACACGATGGAGGTCCGGGGGCTCGGCATCATCGACGTCCAGGCGATCTTCGGGATCCGGTC
>JAEHDN010000108.1 GCA_016880395.1 Candidatus Eiseniibacteriota bacterium | reverse complement strand
TGTGGAGCCCGATCACGACCAGCGGCGTGAAGCAGTCCACCCCGTCCACCTCGAAGGACCAGGCGTCCGTGTAGCCCCACCGCTCGGCCTCGCGGGCGACCTCGGCCAGCTCGGGCAGGGCGAAGCCTTCCATCGGCACCGACAGGGACCAGCGCTTCTTCATGATCGCGCTCTCTCCTCGGGGTATTCGTGTCCAGGCCGGCCGGGCCGCCCCCGAGTGTACCTCCCGAGGCGCGCTGATGTAAGGTTGGTGTCCTGGTGGAGCGACGAGCGTTCCTCGGGACATTGGCGGGTGCCGTTCTCGCCGCGCCGCGTGCCTGGGCGCAGCGGGCGGGGACCGTCCCTCGTGTCGGCGTGCTTGTCCACGGCCATCCGATGAGCCCGGAGGGAAGCGTCCGGTCGCCGTTCGTGCAGGGCTTGCGGGAGCGCGGCTGGGTCCCAGGACAGAACGTCCGCGTCGAGACGCTGCATAGCGAAGGGAAGGCCGATCGGCTGGTCGAGCTTGCCGCCGAGCTCGTCCGCCGGCAGGTCGACGTCATCTGGTGTCCCGGTCCTCCGTCCGCGGTGGCCGCGGCGCGGGCGACCAGAACCATTCCCATCGTGTTCTGGGGAGTCGCATTCCCGGTCGAGCTGGGTCTTGTCGCCAGCCTCGGACGCCCGGGTGGAAACGTGACGGGCGTTGCCCATAGTGCCGGGCCGGAGATCGTGACGAAGCTCGTCGAGTTCGTCAAGGTCGTCGCGCCGAGCACCGCCCGGCTCGCCGGGCTCTACGAGGACTCGTCCATCCAGAAGGTCAGCGGCGAGCCGTTTCGGCCATCCGAGTTCTTCGAACCGGCGCTCCGCCAGTTCGGCATCGAGCTGAGACGGTTTGCGGTCGCGACCCACGAAGATCTGGATCGTGTGTTCACCCAGATCCGTGCGTGGCCGGCGGACGCGATCGTCGCCCTGGGCGACCCCGCGACGTGGCGAGAGCGCCAGCGCATCGTCGACTTCGCCAACCGGTACCGACTGCCGGGAATCTTCGGCATGAAGGACTTCGTGCTGGCGGGGGGCCTGCTCTCATACGGGCCCGACATTGCCGAGACGCTCCGCGGGAGCACCTCGTACATCGACCGGATCTTGAAAGGGGCGAAGGCGTTCGAACTGCCTGTCGAGCAGCCGACGCGGTTCGAGCTGGTCGTCAACCTGAAGACCGCCAAGGCCCTCGGGCTCGTGATCCCGCAGTCGATCCTGCTCCGGGCGGATCACGCGATCGAGTAGCAACTGCGGTGGTATGATCCCCCACATCACGGTCTCGAGGAGCCACGCCACCATGACGGTGTTCCCCGGCTTCACGCTCCCGGAGGAGCTGCGCCTGCTCGGCGATCAGATCCGCCGGTTCGTCCACGACGAGATCATCCCGCTCGAGCAGACCATCGATCCCGACGCGCCGGAGCTGCCGCGCGAGGATTTCCTGCGCCTCTCCGCCAAGACCAAGGCGGCCGGGCTCTGGACGCTCGGCGCCCCCGAGGCCTACGGCGGGGGCGGGCTCGACACGTTCAGCATGTGCGTCGCGCTCGAGCAGATGTCGCAGCACCGCATGGGCCTCTACAACCCGGGCTGCGGCGTCTTCGGGCGCTACCCGCCGCCCGCGATCTGGGCCGGGAGCAAGGCCCAGATCGAGAAGTACGCGGTGCCCGCGCTGCGCGAGGGCTACGAGACCTTCTTCGCGATCACCGAGCCCTCGGGCGGTTCCGATCCCGCCGGCGCCATCCAGACCCGGGCGGAGCGCCGCGGGAACAAGTGGGTGCTCAACGGCCGGAAGGTCTTCATCTCACGCGCGCACGACGCGCCCTGGGGCATCGTCTTCGCGCGCACCGACCGGGCGAAGGGCCGCGCCGGCATCTCGTGCTTCATCCTGGAGCACGGCACGCCCGGCTTCACCGCCAAGCCCATCCGGGTCATTCGCACCTCGGCGATCCCCAACGACGTGAGCTTCGAGGAGTGCGAGATTCCCGCCGAGAACCTCATCGGCCAGGAAGGCCAGGGGCTCGACCTGGCCTTCGATCTCCTCGTCAAGAATCGCTTCCCCTACTCGGCCTGCAACCTCGGCGTGGCGACGGCGGCGCACCGCATGGCGGTCGAGCACGCCAAGCAGCGCTCGACGTTCGGGGCGCCGCTCAGCCAGCGCCAGGCCATCCAGTGGATGCTGGCCGACGCGGAGGTCGAGCTGCGCGCGTGCCGCTGGCTCATCTGGGAAGGGGCCTGGAAGGCCGACCGCGGGGAGGACGCGCGGGTGGAGGCGTCGATCGCCAAGCTCTACTCGAGCGAGGTGCTGGGTCGGGTGATCGACGCGGCGGTGCAGATCCACGGTGGCTACGGCGTATCGAAGGAGTTCCCGCTCGAGCGCTGGTATCGCGAGGCCCGCGTGCGGCGGATCGGCGAGGGGCCGTCGGAAGTGCACCGCATGGTCATCGCGCGCTCGCTGTTCAGGTAAATCTCGGATAGATCGGAGCCACCCATGGCGACCTTCAACTTCGAGCTGTCCACGCTTCCCCCCGAGGCGGAAGCGCTGCGCGACGAGGTCCGCACCTTCCTCAAGCAGGAGCTGGCCCAGTACCGGCCCGCGGACCGGGCGCGCTCCTGGGGCGGCTTCAACCGCGAGTTCTCGCGCCGCATGGGCGAGCGCGGGTGGATCGGCATGACGTGGCCGAAGAAGTACGGCGGCCACGAGCGCAGCGCGCTCGAGCGCTACGTGGTGCTCGAGGAGACGCTGGCCGCGGGCGCGCCGGTGAGCGCGCACTGGGTGGCCGATCGGCAGAGCGGCCCGCTGCTCCTGCGCTTCGGCACCGAGGAGCAGCGCCAGCGCTTTCTCCCGCGAATCTCTCGGGGAGAATTGGCCTTCGCGATCGGCATGAGCGAGCCGGACTCGGGCTCCGACCTCGCCTCCGTCCGCACCCGGGCCGAGAAGGTCGCGGGTGGCTACAAGGTCAACGGCACCAAGATCTGGACGAGCAACGCGCACCTCTCCGACTACGCGATCGCGCTCTTCCGCACGAAGGTGGTCCCCGACAAGAAGCACGAGGGGCTCTCGCAGTTCCTGGTGGATCTCAAATCGCCCGGCATCTCGATCCGCCCGATCATCGACCTCGCGGGCGGGCACCACTTCAACGAGGTGC
>JAEHDN010000107.1 GCA_016880395.1 Candidatus Eiseniibacteriota bacterium | reverse complement strand
TGCATCTCGGCGCGCGCGATCCGGAGACCGGAGGGTTCGTCATGCTGGGGAAAACCTTCAAGGGAATGACCGACGCGATGCTCGACTGGCAGACGAAGCGCTTCCAGGCGCTCGCGCTCGGCACGGATGGATACACGGTGCACGTCCGGCCCGAGCAGGTGGTGGAGGTCACGTTCAACGACGTCCAGGAGAGTCCGCAGTATCCGGGCGGCCTCGCGCTCCGGTTCGCGCGGGTGAAGCGCTACCGGGACGACAAGCGCGCCGACCTAGCCGACACGATCGACACCGTTCGCGCGATCGCGCGCGCCGAGATCCGCGCCCACCGGAACCGGGAGGCACGATGAGCCGGGATCTCTTCGACGGCCGCACGTTCGACGACTTCCTCTTTCGGCCTCGACTCGGACGCGCCGGATCCCGCGCGAAGGTCCGGCTCGCGAGCCCCTTCTCGAAGGGCCTCGCGCTCGAGCTCCCGATCGTCTCCGCCAACATGGACAGCGTGACCGGAGCCGACATGGCGCGCGCGATGGCGCTCGAGGGCGGGATCGGGATCGTGCACCGAGCGCTTTCCATCGAGGAGCAGGCGCGCGAGGTGGAGCGCGTCAAGCGGAGCCACGGATGGATCGTCGAGGATCCGCTGCGCCTGCCGCGGGGCGCCACGATCCGCGAGGCGCGCGAGGCGACACGCCGCCACGGCGTGACGGGACTCCTGATCGAGGAGGAGCGGGGGTCGGGCGTGCTCGCCGGGCTCCTCTCGAAGCGCGACATGCCCTGGGACGTGGGTCGGGACCTGGAGCTGGTGGAGCGGCACATGACCCCGTTCGACCGGCTCCATGTGGGGCGTCCCGGGATGAGCCCCGACGAGGCGACGCGGATTCTCTACGAGCACCGGATCGAGAAGCTGCCGGTCGTGGACGAGGGGAGGCGCATCCGGGGGCTCATCACGAAGAGCGACATCCTCCTCTCGCGCGACCGGCCCGACTCGACGAAGGACGGAAAGGGGCGCCTGCGGGTCGGCGCCGCCGTGGGCGCCCGGGGCGACTACATCCAGCGGGCCGAGGCGCTCCTCGCGGCCGGAGCGGACGCGCTCGTCGTCGACATCGCGCACGGACATTCCGAGGTCATGGCGGAGGCCATGCGCGAGCTCACGCGGCGCTTTCCGTCGGCGGAGCTGGTCGCGGGGAACGTGGGCACGGCCGAAGGGGCGCGCTTTCTGCGCGACCTCGGCGCGGCGGCGGTGAAGGTGGGGATCGGCCCCGGTCGCGGATGCCGCACCCGACTCGAGACCGCCGCTGGCGTGCCGCAGCTCCAGGCGGTGCACGAGGCGTGGCTCGCGCTCGGAGACTCCGTGCCGATCATCGCCGACGGCGGGATGCGTCACGACAAGGACGTGGTCCTCGCGCTCCTCTGCGGGGCGTCCTCAGTCATGCTGGGGAGTCTGCTCTCCGGAACAGACGAGGCGCCGGGGCGGGTGATCGAGGATCCGGCGACGCGCGAGAAGCGAAAGATCTACCGCGGCATGACCTCTCCCCAGGCCGTTCTGGACACCCACTACGGCGCGGGAGACGAGGAGGATCTCGAGCGCGCGCTCGAGACGCCGTCCGAGGGACAGGAGATGCAGGTCCCCTATCGTGGAAGCGTGCGCGACGTCCTCCACCGGATCCGAGGGCACCTGCGCTCGGCCGTGAGCTACGCCGGCGAGACCTCGCTCGGCGCGGCGCGCGCCGTCCTGCTCGAGCATCCCGAGGAGTTCCTCGTTCCGCTGTCGGCGGCGTCGCGCCGGGAGTCCTACGAGCGCTGACGCGCATTTGTAGCTGCCTCGCGTGCTCCCGGCCGGACACTTTCCCGCCCCCGCCGGGTCCGCGGTCTGTCACGATGAAGGGGTGCCGCCCGCCAGCCTGCGGCACCCGGACACGACGGCGGAGCCTCCGGCTCCAGCCGCGAGCCAGGAGGTCATCTCCATGCAAGCCGACGACACGCGTCCCCGGACGCCTGCTTCTCCACCGCAGAGGCCACGCCGCCACGATCCGCCATCACCAAACCCCGAACCACCTCCGCGCGTGCCTGATCCCGAGCCGGGCATTCCCGTCCCGCATCCCGGGTCGCCGGGCCCCGAGCCGCACGCCATGCCCGAGCTCGATCCGATGCGCCGGCTCGACGAGGCGGGCGAGGAGTCGTTCCCGGCGAGCGATCCGCCAGCGGTGAGCCCGCCGGATCCGCCGCCCCTGCCGGGCCGCGTCGTTGAAGTGCGGTAGAATGCGGCCACGCACCCGGCGGGTAGGGGCGGAACGGGAAGGGAGGTCGCGTGGAACGAGCCGCAGCGGGACCGGGCATCAGCTGGAAGCAGGTCGTCGGCATTCCCCTCAACGTCTTCTGTTTTCTCTTCCTCCTGGTGCTGGGATGGGGAAGCTGGGCCGGGTTCTTCGCGCATCCGGCCCGCGTGGGCGTCGTGGTGGTGCACCTCCTCATGATGCCCGTCATGACCGTCTGCACCGCGGGACGGAGCCGCGGTGTCCGACACGAGCCGGACTGGAAACCCTTCTTTCCGCTCCTCGTGTTCCACTCGCTCTTCACCGCGTGGGTGATGCCCTACATGGACGCGCGCGACATCCTCGTGCTGCCGGGAGGCGACGCGCTCCGCTACACGGGGCTCGTGATCCTCGCCCTCGGAGCCTTACTCCGCGTCTGGCCGATGCTCACGCTCGGGCGGCGATTCGCCTCGGTGGTGGCGATCCAGGAGGGGCACACGCTCCACACGGGCGGGATCTATCGCTGGGCGCGGCACCCCTCGTACGTCGGCATCCTCCTCATGGACGTCGGCTTCGCCTGCGTGTTCCGGAGCAGCGTGGCGGTGCTCCTCCTGCCGGTCGTGTTCTGGATGTTCCACCGGCGGATGGACGTCGAAGAGACGCTTCTGATCGATGCCTTCGGGGACGAGTACCGCGCCTACATGAAACAGTCGGCGCGTCTCCTGCCCGGCGTCTATTGATGAGGGGCAGGCATCTCCGGGCGCTCCTTCTTGCAACGCTGACGCTCGCGTGCGGCTGTGCGGCCGCACGCGAGCTGGCCGCGCTGCACCAGGTGGAGTTCCGGTTCGACCGCATCTCCTCGCCCCGCGTGGCCGGCGTCCCCTTCGAGCGCATCCGCTCATACGGGGACCTCTCGGCCGCCGAGATCGCCCGACTCGGGCTGGCCGTGGCCGCGGCGGACGTCCCGCTGGAGCTGACGGTGCACGTCGAGGGTCGGAATCCCGAGACCAACACAGTCACCGCACGGCTCGTCGCGATGGACTGGTCCTACCTGGTGGACGATCGCGAGGTCGTGGCCGGGCGGCTGGCGGATCCGGTGTCGTTCGCGCCCGGAGCGGCGGCGGATGTCCCGCTCCGAGTCGGCTTCAACCTGGTCAGCTTTTTCGACGAGCGTGGCCGCGATCTCGTGGAGGTGGCCCTGGCCCTGGCGGGGCAGGGCTCGAGTGCGCACCGGGTCGCGCTTCGGATCGCGCCGACCGTCGACACGCCCCTCGGTCCCATCCGGTACCCCGTACCGATCACGTTCGACCTCTCCACGAATCAAAATCGGTAACAGACTAGAAATGAAACGGTTGGGAGCTGGCATGTTTGGCGCCACGCATCCGGCCCAACACCCGACCCACGGTCGCTGTATCAGGAGGCATATGGCCCCGTTCCGCTCCCCGCTCCTTCCCGCGCTCGCCACCCTGCTCGCGTCCGTGCTCGCCTTCGGCGGCGGCGGATGCTCCGCCCAGAAGAAGACCCGCAGCGTCCGGGTCCCCGTCCGGGTCGCAACCGTCGTGGAGCAGCCGATGCCCTACACGCTGGGCTCGATCGGCACCGTCGAGGCGCTGCGGACGGCGGCCATCGGATCGCAGGTGGGCGGAGTCGTGACGCGGGTGTCCTTCCGGGAGGGGGATGCGGTCGCCCGGGGGCAAGTGCTCATCCAGCTCGATCCCCGTCCATTCCGGGCGGCGCTCGAGCACGCCAGGGCGACACTCGGCGGGGACCGCGCGCGGGCGGAGACCGCACGTCTCGAGGCGGAGCGGGGCCGGAGCCTCTACGAGGACAAGATCCTCTCGCAATCCGAATGGGATCAGAAGAGGGCGGACGCGGAAGCGCTCGCCGCGACCGTGCGCGAGGACTCTGCGACGGTCGCTACCGCCGCGCTCAATCTGGAATTCGCGACCATTCGCTCCCCGATCACGGGGCGGACCGGGCGGCTGCACGTGAACGTCGGCGACTACGTGAAGGCGGCCACGAGCGATCCGCTCGTCACGGTGATCCAGCCGCATCCGATCCGGGTTCGCTTCTCGATCCCCGAGCGGGACGTCCCCGTGCTCCAGCGGTATCTCAAGGAGCATCCCCAGGTCGAAGTCATGCCCTCGGGGGCGGCGCCGATCGAAGGCAACCTGGTCTTCGTCGACAACGCGGTGGATCCGGTGAGCGGGACGCTGCTCTTGAAGGGGGAGTTCCCGAATCCCGACGGGCGCCTCGTGCCGGGGCAGTTCGTGGACGTGCGCCTCGTCCTCTACGTCGCTCCGCGCGCCATCGTCGTCCCGTCGCAGGCGGTCTCGACGGGGCAGCAGGGGGCGTACGTCTACGTCGTGAATGCGGACTCCACCGTCACGCCGCGGCCGGTGGAGGTCGAGCGCACGGTGGACGAGCTCACCGTGGTGTCGAGCGGACTCAAGGCAGGCGAGCCGGTCGTGACCGACGGGCAGCTCCGACTCTCCCCGGGCGCGAAGGTCATCATCCGAAAGCCAGGCGCCCAGGGGGCGGCGGTCGAGACCGCCGCCGGGGGAGCCAGCGCCGCTCGATGAACCTCTCGTCGATCTTCATCCAGCGCCCCGTCATGACCACCCTCGTCATGCTGGGCATCCTGATCTTTGGCATTGTCGGCTACACCCAGCTCCCAGTGAGCGATCTCCCGAACGTGGACTACCCGGTCATCTCGGTGAACGCGAACCTGCCCGGCGCGAGCCCCGAGACGATGGCCTCGGCGGTCGCGACGCCGCTCGAGAAGCAGTTCACCACCATCGCCGGGATCGATGCGATGACCTCCGCGAGCACCCAGGGATCCACCTCGATCACCCTCCAGTTCACCCTCGACCGTGACATCGACGCCGCCGCGCAGGACGTGCAAGCGGCCATCGCGAAGACGCTCCGCTCCCTCCCGACCGGCATCACGCCCCCCTCCTACCAGAAGGTGAATCCGGCCGATCAGCCGATCCTCTTTCTGGCCCTCACGTCGGAGATGCTCTCCCTCTCGCAGCTCGACGACTACGCCGAGAGCGTGATCGCGCAGCGGCTCTCGACGGTGAAGGGGGTGGCGCAGGTCTCCGTGTTCGGGGCCCAGAAATATGCGGTCCGCATCCAGCTCGATCCGCGCGCCCTCGCCTCGCGCGGCATTCCGATCGGGGACGTGACCGACGCCATCGACGCCGCGAACGTGAACCTCCCGACCGGCATCCTCTGGGGGCCGAGCCGCACCGCGACGGTGATGGCCGGGGGGCAGCTCCAGAGCGCCGCCGAGTTCGCGAACGTCATCGTCGCAATCCGGGACGGCGCGCCCGTGCGCCTCAGGGATCTGGGGGAGGTGAAGGACGACGTCCAGAACAACCGGGTCGCGAGCTGGTTCGGCGGGCGGCGCAACATCACCCTCGCCATCCAGCGTCAGCCGGGAACGAACACCGTCGAAGTCGCGGCCGGGGTCCACCGGATGCTGGACCGCCTCCGGCCCCAGCTCCCGGCTTCGGTCGGGGTGCACGAGCTCTTCGACCGCTCGGAGGGAATCCGCCATTCGGTGCGCGACGTGAAGTTCACACTCCTCCTGACGCTCGCGCTGGTCGTGCTCGTGATCTTCCTCTTCCTGAGGAATTTGCCGGCCACCGTGATCCCGAGCCTCTCGCTCCCGCTCTCCCTGGTCGGGACGTTCGCGCTCATGCATCTCCTGGGCTACAGCCTGGACAATCTCTCGCTCATGGCGCTCACGCTGTCGGTGGGCTTCGTCGTGGACGACGCGATCGTGATGCTCGAGAACATCCACCGCCACCTCGAGCAGGGAAAGCCGCCGCTCCAGGCGGCCCTCGAGGGATCGCGCGAGATCGGCTTCACCATCCTCTCGATGACGCTCTCGCTCGTGGCCGTGTTCATCCCGGTCCTCCTCCTGGGAGGGATCCTGGGCCGGCTTTTCCACGAGTTCGCCGTGACCATCAGCGCCGCGATCCTCGTCTCGGGATTCGTGTCGCTCACGCTCACGCCGATGCTCTGCGGCCGGTTCCTCAAGCTGGACCAGGGGCAGCAGCATGGACGCGCGTACCGGGCCATCGAGGATCTCTACGACCGGGTGTTCCGCGCCTACGACCGATCGCTCGGGTGGGTCATGGATCACCGCCGCGTCACCCTTGTCTTCTCGTGCGCCATTCTCCTGGGCACCATCGTCCTCTTCCATCTCGCCCCGAAAGGGTTCATCCCGAGCGAGGACACGGGACGCATCATCGCGAGCACGGAGTCGGCCGAGGGCACCTCGTTCCAGGCGATGGTCGAGAAGCAGAAGGCGGTCGCGGCGATCGTCGCGCGGGATCCGAACATCGAGATCTTCAGCTCCTCCGTGGCCTCCGGAGGGGGAGTGTCCGGGTCCAACCAGGGGCGCTTCATCATCAAGCTGAAGCCGCGCCAGGAGCGCGACAAGTCGGCGGACGAGGTCATCCGCGAGCTCCAGCCCAAGGTCTCCCAGGTGCCGGGAATCCGCGTCTTCCTGCAGAACCCGCCGGTCATCAACGTCGGAGGGCGGTTCTCGAAGAGCCAGTACCAGTACACGCTCCAGAGCGGCGATCTCGAGGATCTCTACGGGGCGGCCCATGCGCTGACCGCGAAGCTTCAAGACTTGCCCGGCATCCAGGACGTCACGAGCGATCTCCAGATCTCGAATCCCCAGGTGAACGTCGCCATCGACCGGGACCGGGCCTCGTCCCTGGGCGTGACCGCGCAGCAGATCGAGGAAGCGCTCTACGACGCCTACGGGTCGCGGCAGGTCTCCACCATCTTCACGTCGAGCGACCAGTACTGGGTCATCATGGAGCTCCTGCCCGAATACCAGCGAGATCTCACGGCGCTGCAGAGTCTCTACGTCGGCTCGAAGAGCGGCTCGCTCGTGCCGCTCGGCGCGGTGGCCCGGATCGAGCCGGGGGTCGGACCTCTGAGCGTGAACCACATGGGCCAGGTCCCGGCCGTGACCGTCTCGTTCAACCTGAGGCCAGGCACGTCACTCGGCACCGCGGTCGAGTCGGTGGAGCGGGTGGCGCGCGAGAGCCTCCCCGCAACCGTCACCGGAAGCTTCTCGGGAACGGCCCAGGTGTTCCAGTCGAGCCAGCAGGGCCTCCTGATCCTGCTCGTGCTCGCGGTGTTCGTGATCTACCTGGTGCTCGGGATCCTCTACGAGAGCTTCATCCACCCGATCACGATTCTCTCGGGGCTCCCGTTCGCGAGCTTCGGCGCGCTCCTCACGCTCGTGATCTTCCGGACCGAGCTCAGCATCTACGCGTTCGTCGGCATCATCCTGCTCATCGGGCTGGTGAAGAAGAATGCGATCATGATGATCGACTTCGCGCTCGACGCGGAGCGGAACGAAGGGAAGCCCCCGCGCGAGGCCATCATCGAGGCGTGCCGGGTGCGATTCCGCCCGATCATGATGACCACGATGGCCGCTCTCATGGGCACCCTGCCGATCGCGGTCGGGCTCGGCACCGGCTCCGAGGCGCGACGACCGCTCGGCCTCGCCGTCGTGGGCGGCCTCGCCTTCTCCCAGCTCGTGACCCTCTACGTCACGCCCGTGATCTACACCTACCTCGACGCCTTCACGCGCCGCCTGAGCCGCAGCCGGAGCGCGGAAGCGCCCGCCCCGGCCCTCGAAGAAGGCGCCGCGCTACCGGTATCCTCGTAAGCGAGCCCCGCGTTGTCGGACGCCGCGCCGCGGGGCGGGCCAACGGAGGACGGGTCCCGGCTGTATCCCGTTCGACCCCGGATCCGCGGCGTCGAGGCCATGGGCGACCGCCCGGAGGGTGGCGTGGGGGACGAGGACCAGGCTGGCGAAGCCTTACTCCTGGCACGCGTGCGCGCGGGCGAGGCGGCGGCTTTCGACGAGCTGGTGCGGCTTCATCTGGGGCGCGTCTTCGCGATCACCTACCGGGTCCTGGGCCAGCGCGAGGACGCCGAGGACGTGACGCAGGAGGTCTTCCTGGCGGTGCTGGAGAAGATCGACAGCTACGACCCGGCCCGACCGTTCGCCCCCTGGCTCCACCGGATCGCGATGAATCGCGCGATCAACGCGCGCCAGTCGCGCGCGCTCCGGCACACCGAGGCGGTTCCGGACTCGACTCCGGCCCTCGGCGACGAGCCGGACGTGGCCGCCGCAAAGGCAGAGGAGCGCGAGCGGCTGGCGCGCGCCATGCTGGAGCTGACCGAACGGCAGCAGCTCATCGTGAGGCTCTTCGACCTGGAAGGATTCACGAGCGTGGAGATCGGCTCCATGCTCGGCATGTCGGACGGAACGGTGCGGTGGCATCTGCATCAAGCGCGTGAGCGGCTGCGCCGCGCGCTCGCGCCGATCGAGAAGGAGTGGAAGCCATGAACGTGGAACCCGAGCGCGATCTCCACCTCGCCGCGGCGCTGCGGCGTCTCGAGGGAGGATCGCTCCTCACCGAGGTGGAAGAGATTCGCATCCAGGACGCGATCCGGATCCGCGCCCGCGAGGCGCTCGCGCGCCGCCGCCGCGTCCCGCGGACCCTCATGGACGCGATCGGCGAATGGTGGAAGGCGGCGCTTCCGGTCGCGGCCGCTGCCGCGCTCGCGCTGGCCCTCGTCCAGCCCTGGCACGCCCGGCCGGCATCGCAGGAGCCGAGCGCGCGGTCCGGCCTCGCGCTCGTAGTCGCCGGCGAGGCGGCTGAGGGCGACGTCGTACGGGCGATCGTGAACCCGACGGACGACATCTGGGTGGGCGAGGCAGGAGGGAACGGACCGTGAACGGAACGCCAGCCGCCGGCGCGCCGGGGCGCGTCCCGCCCAGGGTCGCGGCCGTGCTCCTGCTCCTCGGCCTGTTCGTCATCGGCGTGGTGGCCGGCGTCGCGCTCGAGCGCATCCGCGATCGCCGCGGTCACGAGGGCCGGCGGGTTCGCGACGGCGTGCCTGTCTGGGCGCTCCCGGAGCGGGATCAGCGGCGCCACTGGGCACGGGTGTCCGATCGCCTGGGACTCTCCGCGGAGCAGCGGGCCGCGGTCGACTCGATCCTGACACGGCGGGCGAAGCAGCTCGAGGCCGCGCGCGCCGAGGTGGAGCCCACGATGAGCCGGATCATGAATTCCGCGCGAGGCCAGATCGACAGCCTCCTCACGCCCGAGCAGCGCGCCCGGCTCGAGGAGCTCCGCCGCCACCGCACCCACGGGGCGCGCCGGTGAGGCCCGCCCCGCTCGGCATGTCGCTTTCGCTCTGTGCGCCCCTCGCGCTCGCGGCGCTTCTCTCGGCGGCGCCGGCCCAGGCGCAGGACCCCGCGCTCGTGACGACCTCGTCGCCTCGGCCGATCACGCTGGCCGAGGCGGTCGACCTCGCTCGCCGGAACGCGCTCGTACGGGTCCAGGCGCGCGGCCGGTCGCGGAACGCGGCGGCGCAGGTGAGGTCCGCCTACGGAGCCTTCGTCCCGACCCTCAGCGTCAATGGCGGCGGCACGCGCCAGCTCCCGGAGGGGGATCGCACGCGCATCGAGAACGGCCAGGTGATCGTCCTCCCGCCCACGCCGTGGTCCTACAACACAACGATCGGCAGCAGCCTGCAGCTCTTCGACGGAGGCCGGAGGTTTTTCGAGCTCAAGCAGGCGCACGCCGAGCAGGACGCGTCGGAGACGAACGAGGACGCGCAGCAGTTCGAAGCGGTTCTCGAGGCGAAGCAGCAGTACTTCAACGTGATCGCGTGGCGCGAGGCCGAGGCCGCGGCGTTGACTCAGCTCGAGCAGGCCCAGCAGCAGCTCAAGGCCGCGGTCCTGCGCGTGCGCGCGGGGAGCGCGACCAGCTCGGACTCGCTCCGCTCGGTGATCCAGGTCAGCGACGCACGGCTCGCGCTCAACGAGGCGCGGAACAACGTGCTGGTCGCGAACGCATCCCTCACCCGCGTCATCGGCTCGCTCGAGCCGGTGACCGCCGCGGGCGAGGACTCGACCAGCCTCGTCGCCATCGCCGTGGGGGAGGACGAGCTCGTCCGTCTCGTGGAGCAGAGCCCCGCCGTGCAGCAGGCCGAGGCGGAGCTGGCCGTGGCCGTGCAGGGGCAGAAGGTGGCTCGCACGGGCTACATGCCGACCGTCGGCGCCAGCTACAACTACACGGGAAGCGGCACCGAGCGGCCCTTCGCGTTCGGGAGCGACGATTTCAACTACAACGGGGCGTTTCGGCTCTCCTTCAACCTGCCCATCTTCGATCAGCTCGTGCGCGAGGAGAGCGTGGTGCGCGCGGACGTCGCGAAGGACGTGGCCGAGGCCACGCTGCGGGACGCGAAGCTCGGGGCGCGCCAGGACCTCGCCCAGCGGCTCGCCGATTATCGGAGCGCCGAGGAGCGCGTCCTCACGCAGACCGCCACGGTCAGCACCGCGCAGGAGGACCTTCGCGTACAGGAACGGAGGTACCAGGTCGGGGCATCGACCTTGCTCGACCTGCTCGCGTCGCAGACCCAGCTGAACCAGGCTCGCCAGGCGCTGATCCGGGCGCGCTACGACCAGCGGGTCGCCAAGGCGGAGCTCGAGGCGCTCGTGGGACGGGCCCTGTGAGCCCGGACCAGACGGGCGTGGTCGTGGAGCGCGCCCCGAAGCGGAAGCGCCGCTTGGGCGGACGCGAGGCGATGATCGCCGTCGTCGCGGTCTTGACGGTGGCCGCGATCTTCCTCGTCACCCACCGGAAGAAGACCTCGAAGGTCACGATCCAGACCGCGGCGGTCGAGCGGCAGGACATCACGGTCACCGTCGATGCGAACGGCTCGATCGAGCCCATCAACATCATCGAGGTGAAATCGAAGGCGTCGGGTCAGATCATGCGCATGCCCGTGGACGTGGGATCGAACGTCACGGCGGGGCAGCTCCTCGTCCAGATCGATCAGCGGGACGTGCGGAACCAGTTCGATCAGAGCCAGGCCGCGCTCCGCGCCGCGCAGGTGTCGGAGCAGGTGTCCCTGGCCCAGCGCAAGCGATCGGACGGTCTCTTCGCCGAGGGCGTGATCACCGCGCAGGAGCACGAGACGGCCACCCTCACCTACGAGAGCGCGCGGTCGGCACTCGTGCGCGCGCGCACCGATCTCGACATCGCGAGGCAGAGGCTCGAGGACGCCACCGTTCGGGCCCCCGCGGCGGGGACCGTGATCGAGAAGCCCGTCTCCACGGGTCAGGTCATCTCCTCCGCCACCTCCTCCGTGAGCGGCGGGACCACCCTCTTGAAGATGGCGGACCTCAAGCAGATCCGTCTCCGCGCGCTCGTGAACGAGACCGACATCGGCAACGTGCGGCCGGGCCAGCCGGCAACCGTCGTCGTGGATGCCTACCCGGACCGGACGTTCCGTGGGTCGGTGGAGAAGATCGAGCCTGTGGCCCAGGTCGATCAATCGGTGACCATGTTCCCGGTGCTGGTCTCGATCTCCAACGAGGAAGGGCTCCTCATGCCGGGCATGAACGGCGAGGTGACGATCCTCGTGGAGGAGCAGGACAACGTGCTCGCGGTTCCCATCGACGCGATCCGCACGCCGCGCGAGGCCGCGGAGACCGGGGCCTCGCTCGGGCTCAAGCCCGACGACATCCGGAACCAGCTCCGCTCGCAAGCCGGCACCCGTCTCGCGTCGGCCAACGGCGCGCCCGGTACGGGAGCGGCGGCCGATCCGGCCGCGGCCGGGCGCGGTCGCGGCG
>JAEHDN010000106.1 GCA_016880395.1 Candidatus Eiseniibacteriota bacterium | reverse complement strand
GGAGTCTCTCCCGATTCCAGCTCGGTTGACCCTTGAAAGCGGGCCATCGTTGGGCTAGGGTGGCGCCCGGGGTAGACGCTTGAAACCCCTTTGGATAACAAACACTTACGCCACGGAGGATCCACGATGATCCGGACCTCGACTCGGCTTCGGATGGCCGTTCTGGGAGCTTCGGCGGCCGCGTTGCTCGCGGGCTGCGCCAAGCGGGAGAACGTGATCTTGATCGGCGAATATGGGTCGCTCACCGGGGGCACGGCGACGTTCGGGATTTCCACGAAGCAGGGGATCGAGCTCTTCGTCGACGATGCCAACGCCGCCGGCGGCATTGGGGGCACGAAGATCCGGGTGAACGTCGAGGACGACCAGTCGAAGCCCGAAGAGGCGGCGACCGCGGTGCAGAAGCTGATCGATCAGGACGGCGTCATCGCCGTGCTCGGGGAAGTGGCGTCGAGCCGCAGCATGGCGGCCGCGCCGATCTGCCAGCAGGCGGGCGTGCCGATGATCACGCCCTCCTCCACCAACATCAAGGTGACGGAGATCGGCGACTACATTTCCCGCGTCTGCTACATCGATCCCTTCCAGGGCATGGTCATCGCGAAGTTCGCGAAGAACACCCTCGGGCTCACGAAGGGCGCGGTCTTCCGGGACATCAAGAACGACTACTCGGTCGGGCTCGCGAACTACTTCTCCGACTCGTACAAGGCGATGGGCGGAACGATCGTCGCCGACGAGGCGTACTCGGAGGGGGACCAGGACTTCAAGGCGCAGCTCACCGTGATCAAGTCGAAGAAGCCCCAGTTCATCATGGTGCCCGGGTACTACACCGAGGTCGGCCTGATCGCGCGACAGGCTCGTGAGATGGGCCTCGACGTCCCGATGCTCGGCGGCGACGGGTGGGTCTCCGACAAGCTGCTCGAGATCGGGCAGGACGCGCTCAACGGCTGCTACCACGTGAACCACTACTGGGAAGAGGATCCAAATCCCGCGGTCCAGAAGTTCGTGGCCGAGTACAAGAGCCGCTACAACGCGAAGCCGGACGGCCTCGCCGCGCTCGCCTACGACGCGGCCGGCGTCCTCTGCGCCGCGCTCGAGCGGCTCCGCACCGAGGATCCCGCCTCGTTCCAGGCCCTCCTCGGGCCGCGCAACGACGCGCAGAAGGCTGCCCGCGCGAAGCTCCGCGAGCGGATCGCGACGACGAAGGACTTTCCGGGCGTCACCGGGCGCATCACGCTCGACGCGGCGCGGAACGCCGTCAAGCCCGCGGTCTTCGTGGGCATCAAGAACGGCAAGTACGAGTTCGTGGCGGCGGTCGAGCCCTAGGCGGCCCGACCCGCCCCCAAGCCACGCCGCGTGCAGGAGCTCTTCCAGCAGCTCGCCAACGGGATCGCGTGGGGCAGCATCTATGCCCTGATCGCGCTCGGCTACACCATGGTGTACGGGATCCTGCGCCTCATCAACTTCGCGCACGGAGACGTCTACATGGTGGGGGCCTTCGCGGCGTACTACTTCGCGATCGCGACCGGCGCAGGCGGGGCCACGGCGTCCCTGCCCGGGGCGCTCCTCGTGCTCCTCGGCGCGATGGTGGCCTGCGCGCTCCTCGGCGTCCTGATCGAGTTCCTCGCCTACCGGCCCGTACGGCGCTCCTCGCGGCTCACGGCGCTCATCACCGCGATCGGCGTGTCGCTCTTCCTCGAGAACGTGGGGCTCCGGGTCTTCGGGGCTGACCCGAAGTTCTTTCCGCAGCTCATCCCACCCCGTCGAATCCACCTCGCCGGGGGGGTGGTGGTGACGAACCACCAGGTCACCGTCGTCGTGGTCTCGATCCTGCTCATGGTGGGGCTCACGCTCTTCATCCACAGGACGAAGACCGGAAAAGCCATGCGCGCGGTCGCGTTCCACCGCGATGCCGCGAGCCTCATGGGCATCCCGGTGAACCGGATCATCACGATCACCTTTGCGATCGGCTCCGCGCTCGCGGCGGCGGCGGGCGTGCTCGTGGGCCTCACGAATCCCAAGATCGAGCCCTTGATGGGCATCATGCCCGGGATCAAGGCGTTCGTGGCCGCGGTCCTCGGCGGCATCGGGAGCATTCCCGGGGCCGTGATCGGCGGCCTGGTGATGGGGGTGTCGGAGTATCTCGTCGTGGGCTACCTGTCCTCGACCTACCGCGACGCGATTGCCTTCATCATCCTGATCCTGGTCCTCCTGATCCGGCCGGCTGGGCTCCTGGGAAGGAATGTCGCCGAGAAGGTTTAGCCTCGCGCGGAGCCTCCTCGCGACGGCCGGCGTGCTGGTCCTCGCGTGGGGGATCGACCGGCTCGCCGGGCAGGTGCTGAACCCCTATCTCTACCGCATCCTCGTCCTCTGCGGTCTCAACGTCATGCTCGCCCTCAGTCTCAATCTGGTGAACGGGATCACGGGGCAGTTCTCGATCGGGCACGCGGGATTCATGGCGGTGGGCGCGTATGCCTCGGCGGCCTTCACGGTGTACGCCGTGCCGCGACTCTTCGGCGTGGGTCCCGAGGCCGCGGGCGCAGTCGTCATGGCGCCCCTCTTCCTCGCGCTCCTGGTCGGGGGCTCCGCCAGCGCGCTCGCGGGCTTCGTCGTGGGGCTCCCCTCGATGCGGCTCCGTGGCGACTACCTGGCCATCGTCACACTCGGCTTCGGGGAGATCATCCGCGTCGCCATCCTGAACATCGACGCGGTGGGCGGCGCGCGCGGGTTCGCGGGCGTGCCGCATCGCACCGACCTCGCCTGGGTGCTCGCGGGGGCGGCGGCCACGTTCCTCGTGCTCCGGAACCTCCTCCGCTCCTACCACGGCCGCGCGTTCCTGGCGATCCGCGAGGACGAGATCGCCGCGGAGGCGCTGGGCGTGCCGACGACGCGCTACAAGGTCACCGCCTTCGTGATCGCCGCGTTCTTCGCCGGCGTGGCGGGGGCGCTCTTCGCCCACTACACCTATCTCCACACGAACAGCTTCACGTTCATGAAGTCGATCGAGGTGATCGTGATGGTCGTGCTCGGCGGCATGGGGAGCCTGGTCGGCTCCATCCTGGGCGCGACCGTTCTGACCGCGCTCCCCGAGGCGCTCCGCTTCGCGAGCGCCGAGCGGCTGATCATCTACTCGGTCCTCCTCATCGTGCTCATGATCGCCCGGCCGCAGGGGATTCTCGGCAAGACCGAAGGGGGCAGGCGGTGAGCGAGCCGCTCCTCGAGCTCCGGCGCGTCACGCGCGCGTTCGGCGGGCTCAGGGCGGTCGGCGATCTCGACCTCGCGCTCACCTCGGGCCTCCTCGCGGGGCTCATCGGCCCGAACGGAGCGGGGAAGACGACGGTCTTCAACCTGATCACCGGCGTCTACGCGCCCACCTCCGGCGAGATCCGCTTCGAGGGACGGCGCATCGACGGCAAGGCGACCTCCTGGATCGCGCGCACCGGCATCGCGCGCACGTTCCAGAACCCGCGCATCTTCCCCGGACTCACCTGCCTCGACAACGTCCGGATCGCGTGCCACACGCACGCGGGTGCCGGACTCCTCGACAGCATCCTCGCGACCGGACGCTCCATCGCGGAGGAGGCCGACATCCTCGCGCGCTCCGAGGAGTTGCTCCACTCGTTCGGTCTCGAGGGTTATCGGGACACGCCGGCGCGGAATCTCCCGTACGGCGAGCAGCGGCGGCTCGAGATCGCGCGCGCGCTCGCGGCCGAGCCGAGGCTCCTCCTCCTCGACGAGCCCGCGGCCGGGCTCAACCCGCAGGAGACGGAGGCCCTGATGCGGCTCATCCACGACGTGCGCGACCGGTACCGGCTCACCGTCCTCCTCATCGAGCACGACATGAAGGTGGTCATGGGCATCTGCCAGCGGATCACGGTGCTCGACTACGGTGTACGTATCGCCGAGGGGGAGCCCGCGGCGATCCGCCGGGATCCCAAGGTCATCGAGGCGTACCTGGGAGAGGCCACGTGAGCCTGCTCGATCTCGAGAACGTCCACGTCCACTACGGGGCGATCCACGCCCTGAAGGGGGTGACGATCGCCGTGGATCCCGGGCAGATCGTGACGCTGGTGGGAGCGAACGGCGCGGGGAAGAGCACGACCCTCCGCGCCATCTCGGGTCTCCTCAAGTGCAGCCAGGGCTCGATCCACTTCCAGGGAAAGGCGCTCGCCGGCTGCCCCGCCCACGAGATCGTGCGGCTCGGGATCTCGCACGTGCCCGAGGGCCGGATCGTGTTCGCCAACCTGAGCGTCGAGGACAACCTGGAGCTGGGCGCCTACCTGAGGCGCGATCGCGCGGGGATCGCGGCCGACCGGAAGCGGGTCTACACGCTCTTCCCGCGGCTCGAGGAGCGGCGGCGCCAGGCTTCGGGAACCTTGAGCGGGGGCGAGCAGCAGATGCTCGCGATCGGCCGTGCGCTCATGGCTCGACCGAAGCTCCTCCTCATGGACGAGCCCTCGCTTGGGCTCGCCCCCCTCCTCGTGCGCGAGATCTTTCGCGTGATCCGGGAGATCCGCGAGCAGGGCATGACGATCGTGCTCGTGGAGCAGAACGCCCGCATGGCCCTCTCCGTGGCCGACCGCGGCTACGTGCTCGAGACCGGCGCGGTCCGCTTGACCGACCGCGCGGACGCGCTCCTCCGGAATCCGGAAGTGCAGGCAGCCTACCTCGGCGGGGCCGCGTGAGCCGGCTCCGCTCGATCCCGTCGGTGGAGTCGCTCCTCCAGCATCCCGACCTCGTGCGTCTGGCCGAGCGCGCGCCGCGTCCGGTGATCGTCGGGGCGGTGCGCGAAGCGCTCGCGGGCGTTCGCGCCGCGCTCCGGAAGGGCGGGACCGCACCTCCCGTCGGGGCCGACGAGCTGGCCGCCCGCGCGCGCTCGCTCGCCGAGGCCTCGCTTAGGCCGAGCCTCAGGCCCGTTCTCAACGCGACCGGCATCATCCTCCACACGAACCTCGGGCGCGCCCCGCTTCCGGAGGCGGCGGTCGAGGCGGTGCTCGCTGTGGCCCGGGGCTATACGAACCTCGAGCTGGACCTCGCCACGGGCTCCCGCGGCTCGCGCGGCGCCCACCTCGAGCCACTTCTCCGGGAGATCCTCGGCGCTCCCGCGGCCATCGCGGTGAACAACAACGCCGCCGCCATGCTGCTCGCCCTCAACACCCTCGCCGCCGGCCGCGAGGCCGTGGTCTCCCGCGGGGAGCTGGTCGAGATCGGGGGATCGTTCCGCATCCCGGAGATCCTCGAGCGGGCCGGAGCGACTCTTCGCGAGGTGGGGACCACGAACAAGACGCATCTCCGCGACTACGAGCGCGCCATCGGCCCGCGAACCGGGGTGGTGCTCCGGGTGCACCCGAGCAACTTCGCGATCGTCGGATTCGCGGAGCGGGTCTCGCGAGAGGACCTGGCCGCGCTCGCTCGGAAGAAGCGCGTTCCTCTCCTCGAGGACGTGGGGAGCGGCGCGCTCGTGGACCTGAGGCCCTACGGGCTTCCCGAGGAGCCGCTCCTGCGAGAAGCCCTCGCGGAGGGCGTCCCGCTGGCCTGCGCGAGCGGCGACAAGCTGCTCGGCGGGCCCCAGGCCGGCATCCTCGCGGGCACGCGGCGCCTCGTCGATGCCTGCCGCTCGAACCCGATGGCGCGCGCGCTCCGGCTCGACAAGCTCTCGATCGCCGCGCTCGAGGCGACGCTCCGCCTCTATCGCGATCCGGAGAGTCTGGGGAGTGCCGTGCCGACGCTGCGGATGGTGGCGGAGCCCGCGGCGTCGGTTCGGGCCCGCGCTCGGCGGGTTCTGGTCGCTCTCGGAGCGGATCGCGCTGGCCGCGCGCGCGCGGAGGTGGTACCGTGCACCGCCGAGGTGGGCGGCGGCGCGATGCCGCTCGCGCGCATCCCGTCGTACGCGGTCGCCCTGACCGCGCCGCGTGGGACGATCGGGGAGCTGGCCCGGGCCCTTCGCATGGGAGCCGAGCCGGTCCTCGGGCGCATCGAATCGGGACGGCTGCTGCTCGACCTCAGAACCGTCGACCGCCGCGAGGTGCCGCGGCTCGTCGCCGCGCTCCACCACGCTCTGGACGGGGAGAGGGGATCCGGGTGATCGAAGCGGAGGTCGAGCGCTACGCCGATCCACAGAGCTTCGCGAAAGAGGTCAACCTCCCGCTGCTCGGCACCGCGCGCTTGGAGGCCGTCCCGGGCGGCGCGAGCATGTCGCGCCTGTTACAGGTCAACGCACCCCCCGAGCTGGCGACGGCCCTCGACGGACTCACCGAGACCCGCCGCTCGCTCACGCTTCGGTCGCTCCTCGTGGCCGGCTTCCCCGAGGACCGCGAGTGCTTCGCGATCGGCCTGGCCCTGGCGCGCGAGTGGAGCCGACGAGGGCTCAAGCTGGCCGTCGTCGACCTCGATTTCTGGAATCCGACCATCGTCCGCCCCCGCCCGAATCCGAACGAGGGGCTCGTGGACGTGCTCGAATACGGCTGCTCGTTCCGCCGCGTGGCGTGGGAGATCGTGGCGCAGTCGCTCTGGGTCGTGGGACCCGGGAGCTATCCGCCCGATCCGCACCGCATCGTGGAGCACCCGGACTGGGAGCGGGCCTCCCGGAGCTTCGCCGCCCATGTGGACGTTACCCTCTACGTCGCGCCGCTCCTCGAGCGGAGCGGTTTCGTCGGTCGCCTCTCGAAGCGGATGGACGGGGTGCTCCTCGCCGCATCTGTCGAGCGGATCGCCCGGACCGACCTCCGCGACGCCTTTCTCGAGCTCTGGGGATCGGACGCGCCGATGATCGGCTGCGTCGGGATCGAGGCGGGAAGGCCGCAGGCCGACGAGACGCCCGCGGCTCGTGACGAGGCGACGTCAGTGACCCAAGGTGGCCTGGCGCCCGAGATCTGCGGAAGCGCCACACCCGCCGGGGCTCGCGCATTCGACGCGTCCTCGGACCTGATCGGCGAGCCGTCGTGGGGGCAAACGTCCGAGCGGACGCCTGCCGCCGAAGCGGCGCATGCCTTCGTGGATCGGCCCCACCCACCGGCGCAATCCGACGCTCCCGACGCCGTCGAGCGGGAGCTTGCTTCCATTCTCCAGCGCGAGGTCGAGCTGGGCCGCCCCCTCGTGCGACCGATCCACCGGTCGCGCGCGGGGCTCTTCGCCGGCGTGGCCGCCGGGCTCGCGGTGGCTGCGAGCATCGTGGCCGTGTTGATGAGGCACCCGACCTTGCCGCCGAGCGCGGAGACGATGCCGGCCGGGACCGAGGAGGTGCAGCCCGCTCCGTCGGGAGGGCTCTCCGCGGGGCTCGGCACCTCGCCGTCGCCGCTTCCCCCGACCGGGACGCCGGCGCCAGCGGAAGAGGCTGCGCCGGCGCCCGCGGAAGAGGCTGCGCCGGCGCCCGCGAAGCCCGCGCCCGGAGCGGTCGCCCACTCCGCGCCCGTGACGTCCAAGTCTTCACCCCCGGTGGCCGTCAAGCCTTCGCCCTCGACGACCGCCAAGGCTGCATCCGCCGCGCCCGGCAAGGCTGCACCCGCCGCGACCGCCAGCCCGGCGCCCGCGGCGGATGCTTCCAAGCCCTATCGCGTCCACGTCGCCTCGTTCCGCTCGGAGGCGAAGGTCCAGGAGATCGTGCGCGGGCTCAAGGCACGCGGCGCGGAGGCCTGGTACGAGCGTGCGCCGGACGCGCCGGGGTACTACCGGGTCTTCGTCGGACGATTCGCGACCGAGAAGGAGGCGGCCGCCCACGCACGCTGGCTCCTCGAGCAGGGCTGGGTCGATCGCGCCCAGGCCTTTCCACCGACCGCGAGGTAACCCGTGTTCCTCCAGCGCCTCGACATCCAGGGCTTCAAATCCTTCCCGCAGCGCGTCCGCGTGGATTTCGGGCCGGGCATCACCGCCGTCGTGGGACCGAACGGAAGCGGCAAGACGAACATCGTCGAGGCGATCCGCTGGGTGCTCGGCGAGCAGAACATGCGCCATCTTCGCGGCGACACGCTCGACGACGTGATCTTCACCGGCTCCGCGCACCGGAAGCCGCTCGGCATGGCCGAGGTCTCGCTCACCATGATCAACAACCGCGGCGTGCTCCCCTCCGAGTACACGGAAGTGGCGATCGCGCGGCGCACGTTCCGGAGCGGGCAGAGCGAGTACCTCATCAACCGCAATGCCTGCCGCCTGCGGGACGTGCGGGATCTCTTCCTCGACACGGGCATGGGCTCCCACGCCTACTCGCTCATCGAGCGTGGCATGGTCGACAACGTGCTGTCCGACGAGAGCGGGCACCGCCGGTTCCTGTTCGAGGAAGCGGCCGGGATCATGCGCTACAAGACCCGCAAGAAGGAGGCGCTCCAGAAGCTCGATCTGACGTACTCGGACCTCACGCGCGTGAACGACATCACGAGCGAGATCGAGCGCGAGGTGCGTTCGCTCGCGCGACAGGTCGGCAAGGCGCGCCGCTACGGGACGCTGAGGGACGAGATCCGCGCCGTGGACCTGGGCCTGGCGCGGGAGGCGTTCGACCGGATCTCCCGCGAGGCCGTTTCGCTGCACCAGGAGCGGAACGACGCGGAGAACCGCCGCTCCGTCCTCGGCGGCACGCTCGCACGCCACGAGGCCGAGCTGGAGGAGCACAAGCTCGAGCTCCTGAAGCGGGAGGGAGAGGTCCGCCTCGCGCAGGAGGCGCTGAGCGAGCACGAGGCCCGCGGAGCCGCCCTTCTGAACGAGGTCGCCGTGCTGCGCGAGCGCCGCGCCGGCCTCACCGAGAAGCTCGAGCACGCGCGATCGGAGGCGGAGCGGCTCCACGCCAGCGTCGAGGAGGTGCGGGGGCATGCCGCGAGACTCGATGCCGATCGCGCCCGGCTCGAGGAGGAGCAAGCGGGCCGGGAGACCGAGGAACGGCGCCTCGAGGAGGAGCTGGCGGCCATGGGACCGCAGCTCGACCAGCGGCGCGTGGCACTCGCCGAGCGGAAGCAGCTCTCGCTCGACCTGTTCGAGGCCCGGGTCATGCAAGAGAGCTCCGCGCGCGCGTGGGGCGACAAGCTGAGCGACCTGGCGAAGCGCCGGGACGAGCTGGAGGCGCAGCGTGACGCCGTCGCGCGCGACGAGGAGGTGCTGCGCGAGGGAATCCGCGAGATCGAGCGCGCCCTCGAGTCGACCCTCGACGAGGTCGGTCGCGCGCGCGATCGCGTGCAGCGGGCCGGCCAGGGCATCGCCGCCGCCGAGGCCCGCATCCGCGCGCACGACGAGGTGGAGATCCGCGCGCGCGAGGCGCACGCGGGGCTCGAGGCGCGGCACGCCACGCTGCGTGAGCTGAAGGAGCGCTACGAGGGCTACGACGCGAGCGTGCGCTGGCTCGTCGCCGGACCCAGCCGTCCCGCGCGCGTTCTCGGAACGGTGGGGGACGTGCTCCACGCCTCGGGCGAGTGGCTCACCGCGCTCGAGGCCGCACTCGGCGAGGCGGTCCAGTTCGTCGTCGCCGAGCGGACGGACGCCGCGCTCGCCGCGCTCCGCGCGCTCGAGGAGAGCGGCGAGGGGCGCGCGACATTCATCTCCCTCGACCGCCTGTCCCGGGTCCACGCGACTCCGATCCACGAGGACGTGCTCGCCGAGCCGGGCGTGCTCGGGCCGCTCCTCGACCACGTGCGCTTCGAGCCGGGGTACGTGGCGCTCGCCTCCTTCCTCCTCTCGGGCGTCGTCGTGGTCGACTCGATCGACACGGGGCTTCGCCTGAACGAGCGCCACGCGGGCGAGCGGCTCCACTTCGTCACCCGTCGCGGCGAGCGGGTTGTAGGCCCCGGGATCTTCCAGGGAGGCGGCGGATCCACGCGCGCGGGCTCGGTGCTCCGGCGCGAGGAGGAGCTGACCGAGCTGGCCTCCGAGATCGAGCGCTCCGCGGCGGACCTCGCCGCGATCCTCCGGGTCGCCGAGGAGAACCGTGCCGAGCGGACGTCGGCCGTCGCCGAGCACGAGGAGGCCACGCGCCTCCTCCAGGTCGGGGAGCAAGCCCACCGGGCCCAGGAATCGCGCCTCACCGAGCAGACGATCCGCGGCGACGCCATGGTCCAGGCGGCCGGCTCGCTGGCGTCGTCCCTGGCGGCCGTCCACGCCGACCTCGAGCGCGCGCTGGGCGAGTCGGAGTCGGCGCAGGTCGCGCTCCGCTCGGCCGACGAGGAGCGGGGCCGCGTGGACGCGATCCTCGCCCAGGAGGAGACCGAGGTTCGCGGGCTGGAGCGGGATCGCGAGCACCGCGTGGCCCTGCACGCCGAGGCGAGGGTCGAGGCCACGCGGGCTCGCTCCGCGCTCGAGGCCGCGATTCGCGAGCGGGAGCGCATGACGCGAAGCGCCGATGAGGCGGAGCGCGAGATCGCGAGCCGCAAGGAGGAGGCGGTGCAGACCGAGGCCCGCATCCGAGAGACGGAGACCATCTGTGCCGAGCGCGCGGCCGAGCTTGCGCTCGAGATCGAGCGCAAGGCCGAGCGTGAGGTCCTCTTGCAGCGCGCGCGGGAGCGCTTCGGCGAGGTGAAGGGCCTCGCGGACGATCTCGAAGCGCGGACGCGCGAGGTGCGGCGCGAGCACGCGACCTTGACCGACCGGCTCCACCGGGCCGAGCTGGAACAGGCCGAGGCCGATGGCGAGCTTCGCCGGCTGATCGAGCGGGTGCGCAACGAGTACGAGGTCGATCTCGCATCCTGGGTGCCCGAGACGGTGGGTGTCGAGGCAGGCGATGCGGGCGATCCCGCGCTCGCCGAGATCGAGGAGGCGGAGGTCGAGCTCGAGCCCGACTCCTCGCGCATCCCCGACGAGGCCCTGGTCGACCGTTCCGAGGCCGACGGCGAGGCGCCATCCGGATCGGCGCCTCTCCCGCTGGGCTCCACGCGCGAAGATCGGGAGGCGCGCCTCAGGTACCTCCAGGACAAGCTCCGCTCGATCGGGCCCGTGAACCTCCTCGCGGTGCAGGATTACGAAGAGCGCCGCCAGCGGCTCGGGTTCCTCACGGGGCAGCGGAAGGACCTCGAGGAAGCCCGGCAGTCCTTGCTCGAGGCCATCGAGAAGATCAACGCCACCGCCTCGGAGCTCTTCCTCAAGACCTTCGAGCAGGTGAACCAGAACTTCATCCAGGTATTCACCTCCCTGTTCGAGGGAGGTGAGGCCGCCCTCGTCCTGACGGGCGATGATCCGCTCGAGGCCGAGATCGAGATCCTGGCGCGTCCGCGCGGGAAGAAGCCTCAGTCCCTCTCGCTCCTCTCGGGCGGCGAGAAGGCGCTCACCGCGATCGCGCTCCTCTTCGCGATCTACCTCGTGAAGCCGAGCCCCTTCTGCATCCTGGACGAGGTGGACGCACCGCTCGACGACGCCAACATCGACCGCTTCGTCGCCCTGCTCCGGGACTTCAGCGAGAAGACGCAGTTCATCGTCGTGACGCACAACAAGAAGACGATGGAGGTGGCGGACTGCCTCTACGGCGTCACGATGGAGGAGCCGGGCGTCTCGAAGCTGGTCTCCGTGCGCTGGAACCGCGAGCGTCCGGCCGCCGACGCGGACGCTCCTTCCCAGGAGCTCGCCCCCATCTCCTCGTAAGCCGTGCAGTTCTTCCGCAAGATCACCGAGGGGTTGAAGAAGACCCGCGACGCGTTCGTGGATCGCGTCGCGGAGGTCCTGAAGCCGGGCCGGAAGCTCGAGCCCGAGGACTACGAGGCGCTCGAGGCCGCGCTCCTCCGGGCGGACGTCGGTCCCGCGACCGCGGAGCGGATCCTCGAGGACGTGAAGCGGCGCCTGGCCACGGGCGCCGAGGACCCCTCCAGGGCGCTCCGCGACGCGGTGGGCGCTGTGGTCGAGGCTCCGGACGGCGGCGCCTCGGCGGCGACCCCGCGCCCCCACGTGACCCTCGTCGTCGGCGTGAACGGCACCGGCAAGACCACGACCATCGCGAAGCTCGCCCACCGCTACAAGGAGGCGGGCGAGTCGGTGCTTCTCGTCGCGTGCGATACGTTCCGCGCTGCGGCGGGGGATCAGCTCGAGGTGTGGGCCGAGCGGGCGGGCGTGGAGATGGTGCGGCAGGCGTCGGGCGCCGATCCCGCCGCGGTCGCCTTCGACGGCATGGCGCGCGCGAAGAGCCGGAACGTCGCGCGCGCGATCGTCGACACGGCGGGCCGGCTCCACGTGAAGGCAAACCTCATGGCGGAGCTGGACAAGATCCGGCGCGTGATCGAGCGTGGGATTCCGGGCGCACCGCACGAGACGCTCCTCGTGCTCGACGCCACCGTGGGACAGAACGGGCTCCAGCAGGCGCGCGAGTTCGGGCGCATCCTCCCGATCACGGGCATCGTCCTCACGAAACTCGACGGGACGGCGAAGGGGGGCGTGGTGCTCGCGATCGCGGACGCGCTCCGGATTCCGATCCGCTGGGTGGGCGTGGGAGAGGGGATGGACGACCTCGTTCCCTTCGACCCCCACGAGTACGCGTCGGCGCTCGTCGGCGCTCCTTCCGCGTAACGTCCGCCGCGCGGCCGCGCCGCTCGCCGCGAGCCCTCGGGACTACTCTCCGGCGTAGGTGACCTGGTTCTTCCCGCGCTCCTTGGAGAGCCGGAGGTGCAGGTTCGCTCTCGTCCAGAGGTCGTGCGCGAGCTTTTCCCGCTGGGCGCGGTCGAGACCGCGCGAGCGGTCCCACGTGACCGGAACGTCGGCGGGGAACATCGAGCCCCCGAGGCTCAGCGTGACCCGCACCGTCGCCTCGCGCCCGTCGAGCCCGGGCACCGAGACCGCCAGGTTCTGCACCTTGAGCCTCAGGCGCTCGCAGATCTCCTTGGCCTCGAGCTTGGTCGTCTCCGCGCTCAGGATGAGCGCGAACTCCTCGCCCCCCCAGCGCGCCACCGTGTCGAAGGGGCGGAGGCTTCCCGCGAGCGTGCGCCCCAGCTCGCGCAACACCGCGTTCCCGGCCTCATAGCCGAGCGTGTCGTTCACCCGCTTGAAGTCGTCGATGTCGGCGATCACGAGCGACATCGGGCGCTCCTCGCGGTAGGCGCGCGCGATCTCGTGGTCGAGCTGCCGGCCGAAGTAGGGCCGGTTGTACATGCCGGTCAGCTCGTCGATCATCACGAGCATGCCGAGCTTCTTCAGCGTGTGGAGGAGGTCGGTCGCATGCTCGGCCACGATGCCGAGGATTCCGAGGCGTTCTTCGGTGAAGAAGCGGGGCGTGTGGCTCCACGCCTCGAGCACGTAGAGGAAGGGCGTCCCCGGCTCGCCCACCCGCGCCATCGCCACCGACCGGAATCCGCCGTGGTTCGGACGCGGCTCGTACGGGGCGATCGCGACGTGGACGGTCGCGTCGACAGCCTCGGTGTCGAGCATCGTCTCGATGCGCCCCGCCTCGGCGAGGTCGTTCATGTAGACGGGGAGCATCCGCTTGCCCACCCATTCCACGGCGAGCGTGCGATCCCAGGGTTCCCCGTCGCTCAGGGGCTGGGCGTAGCGCGCCTCCTCGGGCGCGGTCGCGAGCGGGAAGAGACGCACGTCGTCGCACTGGAGGACGTCGCGCGCCGAGGCGAGGATGGTGCGGAGGATGTCCCCGATGTCGGTCTGGAGGTATTCGGCGTTCTGCTCGTCGCGCGTGAAGAGCTTCCGCTCGACCGCGATCAGATGCGACAGGCTCCGGTAGAGAAGGCGGCTCCGCGCGTGCCAATGGGGCCGGATCGCGCGCACGAGCGTCTCCCCACGCAGCTCGAGCGGAGCCGGCAGGAGGAACGTGTCCCCCGACGCGGGCACGCGGTAGCGCACGTAGGGGCGCCCGTCGCGCTGGAACCGGTCGACCCGTTCGAGCGAGCCGCTCTCGAGGAGTCGCTCGGCGATCTCGCCCGCCAGTCGGTCGCGCGCGTCCCCGTCCATGTCCGTCAGGGTGAGCTCGATCAAGCGCTTGCGATCCTCGGGAGAGGCTTCGCTGAGACAGAGGGAGGCGAGTAGGGCCGTACGGATGCGCTGCGGGTCGTTCATTCCCCTGGCCTCGGTCTCGTGCGCTCGGATGTGGAGGGAACTACAGGCCATTATAGCACATCCGGCCAATTTTCGACCGTCCCACGGCTCCGCCGCACACCGGAGGCCGCCAGCTAACGCGTTTTTACCCTTGTATTTGAGCCAGCCCCATGCTATAGTCGGTTTCGTAGCCGGAGTGCATGCCCACGGAAAGGGTGCGCATGGCTTCCACGACCTACAAATCCATGCGATCGGGTCCCATCCCCGGGGTCCCCACTCGCGCGAGCCGGTGCTCGCGAGACGAACTTTCCCGTCCCCCAATGAACTTGCACCACGCCGGAGACACGGAGGCGGTCTCCATGAACCGATTTACAGGCAAGCCCAGCCCTGGGGTGAACTGGGTGGGAGCGGCCCTCGGGGTCCTCGTCCTGATGGCGGCCCCGCCGTGCGTCTCGGCCCGGCCCTACACGTACGACGGCCCTCCGCCGCCGAGCGGCGATCCGACGGCGGACGATCAGCCCAGCCCGACCCCGAAGGGGGGAATCTACTCGGCCACGCAGCCCCATGAGGGTGCTGCGGTGCGCCTGCCGGGATCGACGATTCATCGTGCGGCTCTGCCCGGAAGGCTGATCTGGTTGTCCTTCGTCCGCACCTGGATTCGAATCGGAATGCGCTGATAGCGAAGCGACCCCATCGGCGGGGCGCTTTGGTTGGCGCCCCCGAGGTCCCATGAGCTACGACAAGACGCCGCGCACCGACGCTGCATCTGCGCTCCACAAGATCGACGATCTGCTCTCCCGCGCTCGGTTTTCCGCCGCCCTGGAGGCGATCGCGGGGCTGCGCGCCGGGCGGAGCGTTCCGGACGCGCTCGAAACCCCACTGCTGCTCGCTCGGTGCCGTGCCCTCCTGGGGCTCGGGCGCTGGAAGGAGGTGGCCGAGGCCGCCGAACGCAAACTGAGCGAGCTGTATGCTCTCCGTCCCGACGAGAAGCGATCCCTGCTCGAATTCCACATCGCCGCAGGTCGCGCCGTGTGGAGGCTGGGACGCCCCTCTCGGGCGGAGGAGCACTTCCGCGCCGCATATCACATCAGCCGCTGGGAGTTCGATGACGCGGCCGGCATGCTCCGCTCGCGCAATCTGCTCGGCCTCTGCTTCCTGGGGGCCGGGGAGATCCACCGCGCGGCCGGCGAATTCGCGCGGGGACAGGCGCAGGCGCGCGAGGCCGGGCTCGTCCACGAGGAAGCCTCCTTCTCGCTCAACGGGAGCATCGCGCTCGCGAAGATCGGCCAGCTCGAGCAGTCCGAGCACGAGCTGGCCCGGGCCCGCACGCTCTTCGGCGAGCGAGGGCACTCCCGCGGCAAGGTCCAGGCGAGGCTCTTTCACGGCTATCTGTCACGAATCCGCGGAGACCTGCGCGAGGCCGAAGCCAGCGTCCATGGGGCCCTCTCGGAGGCCGAGGAACATGGGTTCGAGCGGGAGCGCGTCATCGCGCTCGAGTACCTCGGCGATCTCGCCCTGGAGCGCCATGACAATCAGTCCGCCGTCGAGCGCCTCGAGCAGGCGCTCGTCCTGGCCGAGCGCATCGCGCCCGAAGGGGACCTGATCCCCGAGCTGTGCCGCCGCATCGCCGAGGTGCACGTGCTGATCGGCGAGCCGAACCGCGCGCTCATCACGTGTGAGCGAGGACTGCGCGTTGCTGTCGCGATCCATGACCGCTTCGAGGAAGCGGCCACTCAGCGGGTCATGGCCATGGCGCACCTCCTTCTCGGACACCGCGAGAAGGCTGGTCGGATCGCGCAGGAAGGGGCTGCGCTCCTCCGCAAGCTCGAGGCGTCGTACGAGCTGATGCGGCTCCTCGTCTGGACGGGGGAGATGTTCCTGGCTGGCGGCGATGCCGAGGAGCGGCGCGAGGGGAGGGACGCGCTCTGGGAAGCGCGGAGCCTCAGCATGGCCATGAAGCTGGAGCCGTGGCTCGAGCGCATCGAGAAGGACCTGGGCGTGGAGATCGTGCCGTCGCCGGGACCGTCCCCGCTGGCCGGTCACGTCGATCCGGAGCTTCCACGAGGGTCCGATCCCGACTGCTTCCGGTGGGGCATCATCACGCAGGATCCCCGCATGATCGATCTGATCGGAATGCTCGAACGCGCGTCGAGCAGCCGTCTTCCCATTCTCATCCTCGGCGAGAGCGGCACCGGCAAGGAGCTGCTCGCCCGCGCCGCGCACGGTCTGAGCGACCGCGCGGCCCGGCCGTTCGTGGTGGGGCACTGCTCGGCGCTCAGCGACGGAATCCTGGACGTGGAGCTCTTCGGTAAGGACCCCGAGGGGCCAGGCGGCGGAGGAGCCCGCAACGGCCTCTTCGAGGCCGCGAGCCGCGGCGTGATCTACCTGGACGAGGTCGGGGAGCTCCTGACCAGCGCGCAGGCCAAGCTCCTCCGCGTGATCGAGATGGGCGAGCTGCGCCGCGTCGGCAGCATGGGCGTGCGCCAGGTCGACGTGCGGGTGATCGTCGCCTCCACCCGCGATCTCGGGGCGCTCGTGCGCCGCGGCCTCTTCCGGGACGACCTCTACTACCGGCTGAACGGCATCCGTCTCGAGGTGCCGCCGCTGCGCGAGCGGCCCGGCGACATCGGCCTGATCGGCCGCCACCTGCTCCACCACGCCTGCGCCCAGGCCGGCAAGCACATCACCCTGAGCGAAGAAGCGTGGGCACGCCTGGCCTCGCACCCCTGGCCGGGCAACGTGGGCGAGCTGAAGAGCGTGATCGACCGCACGGTGGCGCTCGCGTCGGACGGTGAGAGGCTGCTCGCGGACTCCGTGCAGCTCCAGCCGGCCGTGCGGGTGTCGGCGACCGCCCGTGATGCTTCGAGCGTGCGCGCTCCGCGCCGAGGCGGCGATCCCGAGGAGCGAAACCGCATCGTGGACGCCCTCCGCGCGCACGGGGGCAATCAGTCGGAGGCGGCGCGCAGCCTGGATGGCATGAAGCGAACCACGCTACTCTACAAGATGAAGAAGATGGACATCCGGCCCGAGGAATATCGCTCCGCACCGCCCCGCTGAACCGCCGCTCCTTGACCCTGCCGGCGCGCGCGCCTATACTGCGTTCCTGAAACATGCCCTAAACGCTCCGCGTCCAAGCAGTTGGCCATGTCCCACCGGCACCGGAGCGCTCGGACCCTCGAGAGGAAGCCCATGGTCGCCGAACTGATGAAGGGGCTGTCGATCACGCTGTCCCACTTCTTCAAGAAGCCGGTCACACTCAAGTACCCGGACGTGAAGATGACGATGTACCCGCGCTTTCGCGGCCTGCACGAGCTCCATCGCTATGCGAACGGACTGGAGCGGTGCGTCTGCTGCGGGCTCTGCGCGGCGGTCTGCCCGGCGGACGCGATCTACATGGAGGCCGCCGAGAACACGCCCACCCAGCGCTTCTCTGCCGGCGAGCGCTACGCACGCCGCTACGAGATCGACATGCTCCGGTGCATCTTCTGCGGCTACTGCGAAGAGGCCTGCCCGGAGGACGCGATCTTCCTCGGACACAACTTCGAGCTCTCGGACTACTCCCGGGACTCGTTCCTCTATTCGAAGGAGCAGCTCCTCGTCCCGGTGGGCATGACGCACACGCCGGGCATCGTTCGGGGTCGGTAGGCGCTCGGGCGTCATGGGCGACCGCTGGATCCTCGCCGCCGCCTGCGGGGTGGTCGCGGGACTCGCGAACGTCGTGGGCGGATGGCTCGCCGTGAGCCACCACGGCTGGGACCGCGTCCGCCAGAGCTACTTCATGGCTGCCGGCGCAGGCTTCCTCCTCGCCGCCGTTTTCCTGAGACTCATCCCCGAGAGCTTCCGCCTGCCGCAGGACCACCACGGCCCGCCCGCGCTCGCGGTCGGCTCGCTCGTCCTCATGGGATACCTGCTCGTCCATGCGGCAGAGCACGTGCTGGTGGGGCACTTCCATTTTGGAGAAGAGACCCACCACGAGCACTGGGTGGAGCCGGTCGTGGGAACGACCGCGCTCATCGGGCTCCTGCTCCACGCGCTGCTCGACGGCGTCTCGATCGGATCGGCCTTCCTCGTGCAGCCCGCCCTCGGGATCCTCGTCGCCGTGGCCGTGTTCCTCCACAAGGTGCCCGAGGGCTTCACGATCGGATCGATCATGGTGTCGGCGGGTCGATCGCGCCGCGACGCGGTGCTGAGCGCCGCATGGCTCGGTGTCGCCACCGTGATCGGCTCGATCACGATCTCCATCTGGTCCGGACTCGTCGCGTACGCGCTGCCGCTCGCCGCCGGCGCGGCGCTCTACGTGGCGGCCTCCGATCTCATCCCGGCCGTGAACGAGACGAAGGGGATCAAGATGGCGCTCGTCGTGTTCGGAGGCGTGGTGCTCTTCTTTGCAACCGAATCGGTCCTGGAGCACCTGGGGTTGTGATTGACCTGCCCCGATCCTGCTGGTAGGGTGTCGTTTCCGGCATCGTTTCCCCTTCGATCGGCATCTTTTCCAGTAGGGGGCCCACCGGGCCGCGCGCAGCGCAGGCAGGGAACGACATGGGACTCGAAGAGCTCGTACCGGACGGCATTCTCACGACGACCGTCGAGAAGATGGTCAACTGGGCGCGCCGCTCCTCCATCTGGCCGGCCACGTTCGGCCTCGCGTGCTGCGCCATCGAGATGATGGCGACCAGCGCCTCGCGCTACGACCTCGCGCGCTTCGGGGCCGAAGTCTTCCGTGCGTCACCGCGGCAGGCGGACCTCATGATCGTCGCGGGACGCGTCAGCAAGAAGATGGCGCCGGTCCTCAAGCGGATCTACGACCAGATGCCCGAGCCGAAGTGGGTCATCTCGATGGGCGCCTGCGCCTCCTGCGGCGGCGAGTTCAAGGACTACGCCATCGTGCAGGGCGTGGACACGGTCGTTCCGGTGGACGTCTACGTCCCCGGATGCCCGCCACGTCCCGAGGCTCTCATCTACGGCATCATGAAGCTCCAGGAAAAGATCGACCGCATGAGCATCAAGGGGCGCGATCCCGCGCCGGCCGCGGTGGTGGAAATGCCCAAGCCGACCGGACCGACCGCCGGATCGGGGCAGACGACGCCCCTCTCGGGCGTGCTCCCGCCGAACCTCGGGCCGGTCTAGAGCGCCACCCCGCATGTCCGCGACCGCCGCGCCCGAATTCAAGACCATCACCATCAACATGGGGCCGCAGCACCCCTCCACGCACGGGGTGCTCCGCCTGATCATCGAGCTGGACGGCGAGACCGTGGTCTCCCTCAAGCCCGTGATGGGATACCTCCACACGGGCATGGAGAAGATCATGGAGGCGAAGAGCTACACCAAGTCCATCACGGTCACCGACCGGATGGACTATCTCTCGCCGCTCGGCAACAACATGGCCTACGTCGGCGCGGTCGAACGGATCATGGGGCTCACGATCCCGGAGCGTGCGCAGACCCTGCGCGTGATCCTCCTCGAGCTGGCGCGCATCTCCTCCCATCTCGTCTGGCTCGGCACGCACGCGATCGATCTCGGCGCGATGAGCATGTTCCTCTACTGCTTCCGCGAGCGCGAGAAGCTGCTCGACGTGAACGACATGGTGGCCGGCTCCCGCATGACGCCGAGCTATTTCAGGGTCGGCGGCTTCTTCCAGGACGTGCCGGACGCGTTCGTGCCGCACGTGCGGAAGTTCGTGGACGAGTTCCCACGATCGATCGACGAGTACCACAACCTGCTCACCAAGAACCGGATCTGGATGAAGCGCACGATCGGCGTCGGGACCATCACCGCCGAGCATGCCGTCGCGCTCTCGGTCACGGGTCCGGTGCTCCGCGGAAGCGGCCTCAACTACGACGTCCGGAAAGCGATGCCCTACTGCGGGTACGAGACCTATGAGTTCGACGTGCCGCTCGGGAAGAACGGCGACGTCTACGACCGCTACCTCTGCCGCATGGAGGAGATGCGCCAGTCCCTCCGCATCGTGCAGCAGGGGCTCGACCGGCTGAAGCCCGGTTCCGTGCGCGCCGACAATCCGTACCTCTTCCCCGCGCGGCGGGAGGACGTGAAGCGCGGCATGGAGGAGCTCATCTTCCACTTCAAGATCATGTCCGAGGGCTTCCGTCCACCCATCGGCGACGCCTACTACGCCATCGAGTCGCCGAAAGGGGAGCTCGGGTTCTACGTCGTGAGCGACGGCGAGCCGCTCCCGTACCGCGTGCGCGTGCGGCCCCCGTCGTTCATCAACCTCCAGGCGCTCGAGACCATGTGCCTCGGCCGGATGGTCGCGGACGTGGTCGCGTGCATCGGGACCCTGGACATCGTCCTCGGAGAGGTGGACCGCTAGCGATGGAATCGAACGGACACGTCCTCATGGCCACGACCGGTCTCCCCGGCTCCCATACCCTCGCGGTCTACCGCAAGCACGGAGGCTACGAGGCCCTCGCCATCGCGCTCTCGAAGACGCCCGACGAGATCATCGACACGGTGAAGCGCTCGGGTCTTCGCGGTCGGGGTGGCGCGGGCTTCCCGACCGGGACCAAGTGGGGCTTCGTCCCCAAATCGAACGACAAGCCCAAGTACCTTTGCGTGAACGCCGACGAGAGCGAGCCGGGGGCGTTCAAGGACCGCCTGCTCCTCGCGAAGGATCCCCACCAGGTGATCGAGGGGACGCTGATCGGCGCCTTCGCCATCGGCGCGCGTCGCGCGTACATCTACATCCGCGGCGAGTTCGCGCACGAGGCCTCCATCGTGCAGGCGGCGATCGACGAGGCGAGGGCCGCCGGACTGGTGGGGAAGAACATCCTCAAGTCGGGCTTCGAATGCGAGGTCGTGATCTACCTGGGGGCAGGCGCCTACATCTGCGGCGAGGAGACGGCGCTCATCGAGTCGATCGAAGGGCAACGCGGCGAGCCGAGGCTCAAGCCGCCGTTCCCCGCGGTGGTGGGCCTCTTCGGCTGTCCCACGGTCGTCAACAACGTGGAGACCCTCGCCTGCGTTCCCCACATCATGAAGCGCGGCTGGGAGTGGTTCGCCGGGATCGGGCCGGAGCGCAACACGGGCCCCAAGCTCTACGGCCTGAGCGGCCACGTGAACCGGCCCGGCGTCTACGAAGCGCCGATGGGGATCTCGCTCCGCACGCTCATCGACGAGTACGGCGGCGGTGTCCCGGGCGGACGTCCCGTGAAGGGCGTCATCCCGGGCGGCGCATCCTGCCCGGTGCTCCGCGGCGACGAGATCGACATCTCCATGGACTTCGACTCGCTCACGCGCGCGGGATCGCTCTTCGGTACGGGCACGCCGGTCGTGATGGACGACACCACCTGCATGGTCCGCGCGGCCTGGATCACGGCGCGCTTCTTCGCGCACGAATCGTGTGGTCAATGCACGCCCTGCCGCGAGGGATGCGGCTGGATGCAGCGCATCCTCTGGAAGATCGAGACCGGCCGGGGTGAGGAGCGCGATCTCGACATCCTCCTCTCGGTCACGGATCAGATCGAGGGGAACACGATCTGCGCGCTCGGCGACGCCGCGGCCTGGCCGACGCGCGGCTTCGCGAAGAAGTTCCGGGACGAGTTCCTGCAGCACATCCGCGAGAAGCGCTGCCCGCTGGGCGGCGGCTCGCTGCACTAGGGGACCCGAATGGCCGTAGTGAAACTCCAGGTCGACGGGCGCGAGGTCGTCGTCGAGAAGGGCACCAACCTGATCGAGGCCGGCAAGAAGGTCGGCGTCTTCGTCCCGAGCTTCTGCTACCACCCCGGGCTGCCCGTCGTCGGGGTCTGCCGCATCTGCCTCTGCGAGATCGAGGGCCGGCCGAAGCTGGTGGCCGGCTGCGCCACGCCGGTCGAGGAGGGGATGAAGGTCATCACCCAGTCCGCCAACGTGCGCGAGGCGCGCAAGGCGGTCATGGAATTCCTGCTCATCCACCACCCGCTCGACTGCCCGATGTGCGACAAGGGCGGGGAGTGCACCCTGCAGGACTACACGATGATGATGGGCCCCGCGCACACACGCTTCACGTTCGAGAAGCAGACGTGGCCCGAGGAAGACGTGGGTGGGAAGCTCATCCTGAACAAGAACCGCTGCATCCTCTGCCTGCGCTGCGTGAACCTCTGCAAGACCGTGGCCGGCCAGGACGAGATCGCGGTCCTCTCGCGCGGCGAGGAGACCTACATCGGCACGGTCGCCGGACGGAAGATCGAGAACGAGATGGCCGGCAACATCGCCGACATCTGTCCGGTCGGCGCGCTCACGAGCAAGGACTTCCGGTTCCGGTCGCGCCCCTGGGAGCTGAAGCCGGTCGGCTCGGTCTGCACGCTCTGCTCCAAGGGGTGCAACACGAAGGTCTGGTACCACCCGCGACGGAACGAGGTCGTCCGTATCACGGCCCGCGAGAACATGGACGTGAACCAGTGGTGGATCTGCGACCGCGGGCGGGGGGCCTTCTGGGGGATCCACGACCCGAACCGGCTGCTCCAGCCTACGCGGCGGCAGGGAGACGCAACGGCTCCGACCACGTGGGGCCAGGCGATCCCAGCGATCGCGGAGTCGCTGCGCGCCATCGTCGAGCGCCACGGCCCGTCGGCGGTCGGCGTGGTGGCCTCGGGCGAGCTGACGAACGAGGAGTGCTACCTCGCGCGCTCCATCTTCCGGGACGGGCTCGGGCTCGCGAACGTGGACGTCGTCGAGCGCCCGCAGCCTCCAGTGGTGTACCCCAAGTTCACGATCGAGGGGGACCGGAACCCGAACACCCGCGGAGCCCGGGCGATCGGGCTCGCGCCGGGGCCGCGCGGCCTCGGCGTCGCCGACATGATCCGCGCGGCCGCGGAGGGCTCGATCCACGCGCTCGTCTTCCTGCGCGGGGGCCCGCTCGAGCAGTTCGGCGACCCGCAGGCGGTCGCGCGCGCGCTCGGACGCCTCGAGCTCCTGGTCGTGATGGACCCGATGCCCTCGCCGGTGTCCGGGCGGGCCCACTGGGTGCTTCCGGGGGTGAGCTTCGCCGAGCGGGAGGGGACCTACACGAACTCGCAGGGCCGGGTGCAGCGCGCCCCGAGGGTCTTCACGCTCCGCGGGGACACGCGCGAGGACTGGCGCATCCTCCAGGACCTCGGTCGCTCGCTCGGCGTGTGGATGCACGTCGATGCCGGCCCGCAGCAGATCTTCCAGCGCCTCGCGGCCGCGAATCCGGCCTTTGCGGGGCTCGACTACACGGTCCTCGGAGATCTTGGTGCGCCGCTCGCCGCCGCCTCGGCGGATGTCGCCGTGGGGTGATCGCCGGCTCCGCCGGGATCTCCTCCTCGCGCTTCCGAAGACCGACCTCCACGTCCACCTCGACGGGTCCCTCCGTCCGGACACGCTGCTCGACATGGCGCGCGAGCAGGGAGTCCGGCTCGCCGTCCGGAACCCGGCCGAGCTCCAAGGCTTTCTCGGCGAGCTCACGAAGGGCGTCAGCCTTACGCGCTACCTCGAGGCGTTCGACCTCACGCTCCGCGTGCTCCAGGAGCGTGAAGCGCTCGAGCGGGCCGCCTTCGAGCTGGCCGAGGACGCGCACCGGGAGCAGGTGCGATACATGGAGGTTCGCTACTGCCCGGCGCTCCACACGCGCCGGAAGCTCCACATGGAGGACACGGTCGAGGCGGTGGTGGCCGGGCTCGAGCGGGCCCGGGCTCGCTACGGCATCCAGACCGGCACCATCATCTGCGGCATCCGCCACCTGAGCCCGCGGCTCTCCTATCGTCTCGCGGAGCTGGCGGTCGCGTACTACGGGAAGGGGGTCGTCGCGTTCGACCTGGCTGGGGCGGAGAAGGACTATCCGGCCAAGGCTCACCGCCGGGCGTTCGACCACGTCGTGAAGCACAATGTGAACGTGACCGTGCACGCGGGCGAGGCGTTCGGCCCGGCCTCGATCGCGCAGGCGCTTCACTACTGTGGGGCGCACCGGATCGGGCACGGCACAAGGCTCAGGGAGGACCCGGAGATCCTGCGCTACGTGAACGATCATCGGATCCCGCTCGAGATGTGCCCGACGTCCAACGTGCAGACCGGGGCGTCGGCATCCCTCCGGGCACATCCGTTTCGCGCGTATCTCAAGCAGGGACTACGGGTCACGCTCAACACGGACAACCGGCTGGTCTCCTCGACGACGATGACCCAGGAGCTGGACCGGGCGGTGGCCGCGCTCAGGCTCACCCCTTCCGACGTGCGCCATGTGCTCCTGAACGGGTTCAAGTCGGCGTTCCTGCCATTCCGGCAGAGGG
>JAEHDN010000105.1 GCA_016880395.1 Candidatus Eiseniibacteriota bacterium | reverse complement strand
GTGGAAGGCATCGAGATCCACCGCGCCGGGTCGTGGTACAATGCCCACCTTGCCCTCGGGGCTCTCTATCGGCATCGGTTCCGGAGGGAGCGGTTTGATCTCGTCGTGGAAGACATCAACAAGGTTCCCTTCTTCGCCCCGCTCTACGCGACGGCGCCGGTCCTGGCCGTCGTGCCCCATCTCTTCGGCTCCACCGCGTTCCACGAAGCATCCGCACCGATCGCCGCGCTGGTCTGGGCTCACGAGAGCCTGATTCCGATCGTGTACCGGCATAGCCGCTTCCTCGCGATCTCGGAGAGCACGCGGGACGACCTGACGCGCCGCGGCGTGCGTGCGGATCGGATCGCGGTCGTGCGCTGCGGCCTGAACCAGGAGGACTACGCCGTCACGGCGCCGCCGGAGTCGCGCGTGGAGCCCGAGATCGTCTTCCTCGGCCGCCTGCGCCGGTACAAGGGGGCGCAGCACGCGATCCGCGCGCTCCCCTCGATCCTCGCGGCGGTGCCCGCCGCGCGCCTCACCATCGTGGGGGACGGCCCCTATCGCCCCGAGCTCGAGCGGCTCGCGAGCGAGCTGGGCGTTACGGATCGGGTCGTCTTCGCGGGTGCCGTGCGGCAGGCGGAGAAGGTGGCCGCCCTGAACCGGGCGCAGGTCGCGGTCAATCCCTCGCCCAAGGAAGGCTGGGGGCTGACCGTGATCGAGGCGAACGCGTGCGGCGTGCCGGTGGTCGCGAGCCGGAGCCCGGGCCTGGTCGAGTCCGTCCGGGACGGCGAGACCGGGCTCCTCGTGCCGCACGGCGACGCCGGGGCCCTTGCCGCCGGCGTGGTGCGTCTCCTCACCGACCGCGAGCGGAGGCTCACCCAGGCACGCGCCGCGATCGCGTGGGCGCGTACCTTCGACTGGGAGACCTGCTATCGCGGGAGCCGCGCCGTGATGGAGCAGGCGGCCCGGGAGGGCGCGCGCGCGTGAGCGGAGGCGGCCTCAAGGGATTCTACGAGCGATACAAGGCGCCCCTCCTCGCGGCGAAGGTGATCCTGAGCCTCGCCCTCTTCGCCTACGTGGTGGCGAAGGTCTCGCCGGGGGACATCTGGGCGACCATCCGTCCAGCCGACCCCAGGCTCCTCCTGCTCGCGGCGGCGCTCCTCTTCCTCTCCAATCTCGTCGGCGCCTGGCTGTGGGCCCGGCTGCTGCAGGCACAGGGAGTTCCGATCCCGTTCCGCAAGGCGGCCTCGTACTACTTCGTGGGACTCTTCTTCAACAACTTCTTTCCGTCGAACATCGGCGGCGACATCATGCGGATCAGCGACGCATCCAAGCACGCGGAGCACGTGAGTCCGGTGTTCAGCGCGACCCTGATGGACCGCCTCATCGGCGTGCTCGCGATCGCCTTCGTCGCGGTCCTCGCGTCCTTCGCGTCGATCGACCGGTTCCATCTCTATGCCATCTACGCCATGATCTCCGTGGTGTTCCTCGTCTCCCTCGGCCTCTTCCTGAGCATCTTCCACCGCAAGGTGCTCATGGCCTTCGAGTGGCCGTTCCGCGTGATCGGCGCGCGCTCCATCGAACGCGGGATCATACGCCTGATGGACGATCTTCACGGCTACAGGAACCAGGGAAGCACGCTCGTGACCGTCATCGCCGCCTCCATGCTGGTACAGGTGAGCCGCATCATGGCGCACTACCTGGTCGGCCTGGCGCTGGGCGTCAGCGTGACGTTGGGGTACTACTTCCTCTTTGTTCCGGTACTCGCGGCGCTCGTGTCGCTCCCGATCTCCATGAACGGGCTAGGTGTCCGGGAGGGGGCCAGCGTTGTCCTGTTCCAGATGGCCGGGATGACCCGGGAGCAGGCGTTCACGGTGCCGTTCCTGACGTATCTGACCTCCGTCCTGATCAGCCTGGTCGGGGGCCTCATCTTCGTGGCCCGTCCTTCCCGCCGCGCCATCCAGGC
>JAEHDN010000104.1 GCA_016880395.1 Candidatus Eiseniibacteriota bacterium | reverse complement strand
GGCGAGGCCACCCGAGCCCCAGGACGGAGCCCGGTTCCGATCGGAGACGACGATCGTGAACGACTCGCTGTCGTTGAGAGCGCCGTCGCTCACGGATACGGACGCGGGATAGCTGCCCGCATCACATAGCCCCGGGCTCAGGTCGAGGCGCGCGCTCGAGCTGCCGGGCGCGCTCGACACGACCACGCCGTCGGCGAAGCCGGGGAGCGAGAAGGACCAGATCAGTAGATCGCCGTCCGGATCGGTCGCCGAGAGGGCGACCGCCACGGGCGAGCCCTCCTGGATGGTGGGCGAGCCGATGGCCGCGAGCACCGGCGGCTGCTGGGACGCGCTCGTGACCACCGTCACCTGGAACGTCTCCGAAGCATCCAGCGAGCCGTCCGACAGCGTGACCGTCATGGAGTAGCCGCCGAGAGGCGTGGACGCGATCGGCTGGAACGAGATCGCGCCGTTCCCGTCCCCGAAGTCGTAGAGCGTTCCGAAAGCCGGCAGCCCGACGACCGAATACGCGAGGGCGTCGTTTTCAGGATCGTAGCCGGTCAGCGAGAGTATGAGCTGCGTGCCCCGCTCCACGGTACGGTCGCCGATCGGCGACAGGACCGGCGAGGAGTTGCCCTCCACCACGTCGATCGCGACGGCACGCTGATCGGTGCCGCCGAAACCGTCGTCCGCGACGAAGGAAGCGGCGTAGCTCCCGGCCGTGCCCAGGCCCGGCGTCCACGAGAAGGTGCCGGTCCCATTGTGGTGGTCCGCGAACGTCGCGCCGGTGGGAAGGAGCGTCGTGTAGAGATATATGAACTGCCCTTCCGGATCGGTGGCGGTCACGTCGAACTGGAGCTGCTGCCCCTCCTGTACCGTCTGCGACGACGGCACGGTAAGAACGGGCGGGGCGGCGAGCGCGCCTGTGGCCGTGCCCAGAAGGCCGGTACACAAGGCGATCGCGAAGATGGTGTGTGACGGTATGGATACGCGGTTCATGGCGCTCCCCTCGTCGGATGGACCCTGCTTGTCCCCGTCCGTGGGGCTGCCCACGTTTGATTGGGGAAAGAGCAAGTCCAGGGCCAGAAGGCATGAATCGTGCAGGTCGTGATGGCGGGATCGGTTACCCCAACACCACGACAACCACTTCCCCGAGGAGCGTTGCGTTCCGCGTCGCGTGCGGCATTGCGGAGCGCAACCCGCGTACGCCCCATGGATCGACACGAAAAGGGGATCGAGAAGATGCCCGGCCGGCTCGATCGGCCCCTCCCCGAGTGGAACGGGAGCTACTTCGGCGATCAGCGGCGGCTGCCGAAGGTCGTCCAGAAACTGACCACCGGGCGGACGCTCACGGCCGAGGAGAAGGCCGAGCTCCTGTGGCGCTTCTACGAGATCGACCAGAAGACTAGGACGCGCCAGCAGCGCACGAGAGCGGTGGTGTTCGGCGGGCTCGCGGTCTGCGTCTTGGTCTATCTGGCGATCTACCAGCGGGTCTGGATCGTGAGCCAGGTCATGGCCTGGCTGAGCCCGCCGCCCGCCTCTCCGCTCTAGAGAGCCTCTTCCTCACCGGGCGAAACCTGAAGGCCCCTCGTACGGTATAATATTGGGCCGTAGGAACCCATCCACCCACCCGTCCGAGGGGAAGCCGCATGCCGTCACGCTCCGCGAAGCACCGTCCGACCGCCCACACCCCGTCCCGGAAGAACGTGCCCGCTTCCTCGGGACAGTCTTCCTTTCGCGAGTGGGCCAAGGCGATCATCTTCAGCGTCCTCTTCGTGGTGACGTTCCGCGGCGTCGTGGCGCAGGCCTACCAGATCCCGACCGGCTCGATGGAGAACACGCTCCTCGTCGGCGACTATCTGTTCATCAACAAGATGCTCTACGGCTCGGAGATCGACATCGGCATGGGCGGCCACCGGGTCTTCTACTACCGATTCCCCGCCTTCCGGCAGCCGACCCAGGGGGACATCATCGTGTTCCGCTATCCGGAGAATCCGCGGCAGGACTTCATCAAGCGCTGCGTGGCGGTGGCGGGACAGACGGTGGAATTGCGGAACAAGGAGCTCTACGTCGACGGGATCCGCCAGGCCGAGCCCTACGCCATCCACATCGACCCGCGGGTGCTGCCGCGCGAGATCACCCAGCGCGACAATT
>JAEHDN010000014.1 GCA_016880395.1 Candidatus Eiseniibacteriota bacterium | reverse complement strand
GGCTCCTTGGTCGTGAAGAACGGCTCGAAGATGCGCTCCAGCACGACCGGGGCGATCCCCGTGCCGCTGTCCATGACGCGGAGACGAATGCAAGGACCCTCCGTCATGTCGGCGAGGGATGCCTCGGCCTCGTCGAGCGTCCTGCGGTCCGTGGTGATCGTGATCGTGCCCCCGTCCGGCATGGCGTCGCGCGCGTTGACGACCAGGTTCACGAGCACCTGCTCGAGCTGGACGAGATCCGCGCGTACCGGCCCGAGCGTGCCCTCCAGATCGAGCCGGAACTCGATGCGCTCGCCCAGCAGGCGGTGGAGCATCGGCTCGAGGCCGCGGATCACGGCATTCACGTCGACGGAGATGAGCTGCGTCGGCGTCCGCCGGCTGAAGGCCAGGAGCTGCCGCGTGAGCGCTGCGGCCCGCTCGCCCCCCTTCTTGATCTCCTCGAGGGCGGAACGGTGGGGATCCCCTGGGCCAGAGCGCGCGAGGAGCAGGTCGGCGTAGCCCAGGACGGCCGTCAGGATGTTGTTGAAGTCGTGCGCGACGCCTCCCGCGAGCTGTCCCACGGCTTCCATCTTCTGGGCGTGCCGGAAACGCTCCTCGAGCAGCACGCGGTCGGTGACATCGGTCTCGATCCCGTCGATCGTGAGGAGCCCGTCGTCCTCGATCCGCGCGGTGAGCCGGGACCGATGCCACCGCCAGATGCCGCGCGACGTCTCGTAGCGGACCTCGATGAGCGCCGGCTTGAGCCGGTGGAGCTGCGCCATCGCCGGCTCGACCACGTTCTTCATGTCTTCGGGATGGATGCGCCGCATCCAGAAGTTTGGATCGCGCTCCATTTCGGAGACCGAGACGCCGTAGAGCGCCTCCGCGCCGCGCGACATGTAGTCGTAGCGGAGGAGCCGCCCGTCGGGGCCGACCCGGACGGTGAAGAGCGCCGAGTCGAGATTGCGGACGATGGACGCCTCGCGCTGCATGGCCAGCTCCCGCTGCGCCTGGGCCCGCTCCCGGTCGGTGACGTCGCGGAAGCTCCAGACGCGGCCGACGATCTCCCCCCCGATGCGCTGGGGAAGGGAGTAGCGCTCGAAGACCCGGCCGTCCCGGAACCGCAGCGTGTCGAAGCTCTCCGACTCCGGCGCGGCATAGAGCATCCGCACCTTGGAAAGGAAGAGCTCCGGCTCCTCGAGCTGGGACAGCACCGACTCGAGCGCCTTCTGGTCGTTGCGCGCCGCGAGCACCGACTCGGGAATGCCCCACATGCGCGCGAAGCGCAGGTTGAAGCGCACGATCCTCCCCTCGCGATCGACCACGAGGAGCCCGTCGGCCGTCGATTCGAAGGCCGCCTCGAGCAGCGAGAAGGCGTTCTGGTGCTCGGACTCGACGCGGTGGCGCTCACTGATGTCGCGGATGATGGCGAACCCCTCGAGGAAACGGCCGCGCTCGTCGAGGATGGGGTGCGTTGTCACCAAGACGCGGAGCGGCCGGCCATCCGCGTGGCGCAGGGTCGCCTCGAACTGGACCGGCTCCCCGGCGACGCCGCGGAGGAAGGCGTCCTGTGCGATGGTCTGCGATTCGGGAGGAAGGAACTCGCCGAAGGGGCGGCCCGCGAGGCTCGCGGCTGGCAGGCCGAGCAGGTCGGCCATCGCCTGGTTGATCTCGACCGTGCGCCCCTCGGGGTCGACGCGCCAGAACCCTTCGGGGGAGTTGGCGACCAGGGTCCGGAGGCGGTCCGCCTCGCCGGATTCGCTGGCGCGGAGCGCGCGCGACGCGGCGTGGAGGCGCAGCGCGAACCACGCGGCTGCCGCGAGTGAAAACGCTGAAAGGAAGACGAGGAGCGCGATGGCGGTCACCGTGACCTCACGGGTGAGGAGGGGAGCCGTATCCCCGGTGCCAGCCTACTTCGCCTGCAGAGTACCGCGTCGCCGCTGCGGGCTCAACCCTAGGGGGCGGAGGGCGCCTTCGGCGTGAGACCGGGCGTCGGCGGGGCCGGGTTCGATCCGAAGGCTTCCCGCCTGATGCGCTCCTGGTACACGATATTCAGGTTCATGACCTTGAACTCGACCCGCCGGTTGCGCGCGCGGTTGGCCGCCGTGCTGTTGGGGTAGATCGGGTTCGTATCGCCGTACCCCGTGAGCCAGAACGATTTCGGGTTCAGCTCCGGGTACTTGCGGGTCAGGTAGTTGAAGACCGCCCGCACCCGCATCTGGGTCAGCGGGATCCGGTAGCCGGGCTCCGGCCCGTCGTCGATGTGGGCGCCGATCTCGACCTTCGCCTGCGGCCACTGGACGAGCGCGGCCCCCACCTCGTCCAGACGTGCCATCGCCGCCGCCTGGAGGGAGTCGGTATCGGCCATGAACTCGAGATCGGGGAGCACGATCAGGTAGTCCTGGGTCAGCGCCTGCTCGGCGCTCGAGAGCGTGACCGGACACCCGCCCGCGTTCACCGCGGTGCCTGCGGGCGTGAAGGGACAGGTGTCGATGCCATCGGCCACGCCGTCGCCGTCGGCGTCGAGCGGGCAGCCGGTCGCGTCCACCACCGCGCCGGCCGGCGTGCCGGGGCACTTGTCTGGCCCGTCGAAGACCTTGTCGCCGTCGGAATCCATCCCGCAGCCCTTGGCGTCGACCACCACCCCGACCGCGGTCGAATCGCACGTGTCGATGCCGTCCGGCACGCCGTCGCCGTCCGCGTCGAGCGCGACCCCTTCGGCATTCACCGTCGCGCCGAGCGGCGTCGCCGGGCTCTTGTCGAGGCCGTCGAACACGCCGTCCTTGTCGGTGTCGAGCGGCGTTCCCGTCGCGTCGACCACCGCTCCGGCCGGCGTCGCGGGGCTCTTGTCCTTCTTGTCGGGCACGCCGTCCTTGTCGGTGTCGCGCGGCCTGCCCATCCAGAGCGCGGTCACGCTCCCCGTGAGCTGGACCGTGTTCACGCGCGTGTCGTCGCCGGTGGTGTCGTCCTTGTACGTGACGTCGCGCGCGTCGAGCCGGACGCCGAACCTCTCGCCCGCGCGCAGGAGGACGCCCCCTCCCACGTGGAAGGAGGAGTGGGACTGCGATGCCCCCGAAAGATCGTCCGAGCTCACGGACCCGATCCCGGCGTACAGATACGGAAGCGTCCAGGCGGACCGGTTGGGCGTCGCGATCAGACCGCCGCCGAAGTGCTGGAACGAACCGTCGCCCGTGAACGGCTGCTCGCGCGTGGGAGAGGCGGTCGAGAACGTTCCCTCGATGCCCAGCCATTTATTGAGGAACCCGGTGGCCGACGCCGAGACGCCGAGGTTGTCCTTCAGTGCCTGCTCCGGATCGTAGAAGACGATGCTCGGCCCGACGGAGAACCACATCCGTTCTTCCACGGCGCCCGCGGAGCGCGCACCGAGGAGGGCGAGAAGAGCAACGAGGCTGGCGATTCGAAGCGGAGCAGGCAAGCGGACATCGCGGGCCAAAGACGTGGCCATGCGGTTCCTCCGGGGACACGGCTGTCGTAAGGGTAGAATCGGCGGCAGTCTGTGGCTTTTCACGAGCCCTGTCAACATTCTGCTATACTGCTCACCCGTCCCGTCCGGCGCCCGTGCGCCCGGGCCCGAAGGAGCCACCCGAGGAGCACGCATGCTGGAGGAACGCCTCGAGCAGGACATGAAGTCTTCCCTCAAGTCCGGGGATCAGGCGCGGCTTTCCACCCTCCGCATGCTTCGCAGCCAGATCCTCCTCGAGAAAAAGAAGTCGACGACGAAGCAGACGTTGACCGACGATGAAGTGGTCGCGGTCATCGGCTCCTACGCGAAGAAGCTCCGCGAGTCGGCCGCCGAATACGAGAGGCTGGGACGGCCCGACGAGGCAGGCAAGATCAGGGACGAGCTGCGCACGGTGCAGGAGTACCTCCCCCGGCCCCTGACCGATGCGGAAGCGCGCGAGCTGGTGAGCCAGGTCCTGACCGAGTTGGAGGTCACGTCCACGAAGGATTTCGGGCGCGCCATGAAAGAGGTGCAGGCCCGCGCGAAAGGAAGAGCGGACGGCAAGCTCCTGAGCGAGATCGTCCGCGAAGCGCTCTCCTAAAGTAGGAATCGCTCGATCGATTCCATGACCCAACCGATCCCAAGCTCACGCGAGGCATGATGCCGCCCCATCGCAAACGCGGTCCACGCCCCGGGCCCGGCGCCAGTCACGGCAGGGGCCCACGAAGCAGCTCGTCTCCGGCTCCTCACTCATCGTCCGACCGACCCGCGCACGCGCGCGGTCCCGGCGCCAAGCCGGGCCGTCCACGTCCGCCGCGAGCGCGGCCCGCCGGACCACCAACGAACGTCCCTATGAAGGAGCACCCGCAGTACGGTACCCGCATTCCGCCCGAGGAGCTGGAGCTGATGCGCCAGGTCGCGGCCGAGAATTCCCGTGGCCAGCGCAGCGACCGCTACGGGCAGCGCCGCCCCATGTCGGGAGGCCCTCGGCCCCATGGTGGTCCCCGCGGCCCCGTGCCCTACGGCGATCGCGGTCCATCGGGGCCGCCGCGTCCCTATCGCGACCAGCGCGGGCCGCGTCCCGACCGTCCGTACCGCGGTGACCGGCCGGACCGCGGGGCGCGCGGGCCCTCCGGACCTCCGGGCGACCGCCCGTATCGCGATCGCGGCGCGCACACCGGACCGGCGGTCGATCGGCGTCCCGGCCCCGGCGGTCCCGGCCCCGGCGGTCCCGGCGCCGACCGCGGCCCGCGGCATCCCAGGCCACAGCGTCCCTACCGCACCGGAGTCCAGAGCGCGGGCGAGGGCCCGCCGCGTCCGAGTCCGGCTCCCGAGGAGCCGGCGTTCGGGCGGATCCGGGCGCTCCTCTCAGGCTATCAGTCGACGGCCGCGATGCTCGCGGCCCACTCGCTCGGTGTGTTCCGACATCTTCATCAGCGGGCGCAGAGCCTCGACGATCTGACGCGCGCCGTCGGCGCGGATCGCCGCGGTCTCGAAGCCCTCCTCGAGGCGCTGGTCGGACTCGGCGTGGTTCATCGCCACGGGCCGACCTTCGTCCTGCCGCGCGACTTCGCTCCGTATCTCGTCCCGGGCGTCGACGGCGACGCCACCGGGTTGATCGACGCGGCCCCCGATCTCTACCTCGCCTGGCTGGATCTCGGCCGCGCGGTGCGCGAGGGCACGCCGCGCTACCGCCTCTCGACCGATGCCCTCCTCAGCGGGGATCCCGAACGCCCGCGCCGCTACGTGCGGTCGCTCCACACGGGCGGACGCGAGGCAGCGCGCCGACTCGTCGAGCTGGCTCCGGCCCTGCCCGGCACGAAGCTTCTCGACGTGGCCGGAGGCTCCGGGATCTACGCGGCCGAGTATGCTCGCCGCACGCCCGATCTCCAGGCCACCCTCTTCGAGATCCAGCCCGCCATCGACACAGCGCGCGAGATCCTTCGCGCGGAGGGGCTGGAGGACGCGATCGAGTACGTGCCCGGGGACTATCGCAAGGATCCCCTCCCCGGTCCGGTCGACACGGTCCTCCTCTCGAACGTGCTCCAGACCGAGAGCGAGGAGAACGCGGTCCAGCTCCTGCGCAAGGCGCGCGAGGCGCTCCGACCCGGCGGCACCCTGCTCATCCACGGGGTCATGCCGGAGGGAACGACGGCGCAGTCGACCGCGGCCGCGATGGCGCCGCTCCTCTTCTTCATGCTCTTCGATGCGGGCCGCGCCTACAGCCTCGAGCGTGTCTCCGAGTGGCTCGTGCAGGAAGGCTTCGGCGTGCGGTCCAGCCGTCCGCTTGGCCCGCCGTTCCACACCCGGCTCCTGATCGCGACGCGCCTCGAGTAGCCGTGCCGGAGCTTCCGTTCCTGGAGGTGCTCGCCGAGAACCTGGCGGCCTCGGTTTCGGGACGGAGGATCGACGCGCTCGACGTCCGCCAGCCCGCCCTCCTCATGCAGGCGGAGCCGTCGCCCGAGAGCTTCGTCGGCGAGTTCGTGAGCTTCCCGCGGCGCATGGGGAAGTACCTCGTGTTCGAGACGGAGTCGTGTCGCGTGATCGTCCTCCATCTGATGCGCTTCGGGCGGATCACCGTCGCCCCGGCTGGCCGGAGAGCGGCCGCCGTCGCACGAGGGGGCTCGGGCGAAGCGCCTACGCCCAGGAACGTCTCGGCGCGCATCCGCTTCGACGACAGGAGTGAGCTTCGGCTCATCGAGCACGGAACGGAGAAGAAGGCGAGGCTCTGGCTCGCGGACGACGTCGACTCGATCCCCGAGCTCGGGCGCCTGGGTCCGGATCCCTCGCGCGGCGAGCTGACGCTCGAGCGCTTCCTCGAGTCGGTGCATGCCGCTCCGCGTCAGCTCAAGACGCTCCTCACCGATTCCGCCGCGGTCTCGGGAATCGGGAACGGCCTCTCCGACGAGATCCTCTTCGAGGCCAAGCTCTCGCCCATGAAGCGGACCGACCAGATCGATGACGCCGAGACGGCGCGGCTCCACGCGGCGGTGCTCGGGGTGGTCGAGCGCCAGGTCTCGCTCCTTCGCGCGAGCGCCGCGGGGAAGCTCCCGAAGAAGGAGCCGGTCGAGCACTACGCGGTGCACGACCACCGGGGCGAACCCTGTCCACGCTGCGGAACGCCGATCGCCTGGGTTTCGTACGCCGACCGGGACACCTTCTACTGTCCCGGCTGCCAGACCGGGGGCGTCCCGCTCAAAGACCGCCGCCTGTCGAAGCTGTTGAAGTAGAGGACGTTCAGGGCGCGGACGGCACCGGCGGGAGCGCCGGGCACTGGCGCTCCCGACGTTACGATGCTCGCGCTTCCGGCGCGGCCGTGGGGTCCTTCGGACCGACGCGTCGCGCTCGCCGCCATGCTCCCGGCGACTCGCCGACCGCGCGCTTGAAGGCCCGCGAGAAGGCCGCTTCGTTCCCGTAGCCGACGACGGACCCGACGTCGCACACCTTCGCGTCGGTATCGCGGAGCCAGCCCGCGGCGACTTGCATCCGCCACTGCGCCAAGTACTGCATGGGCGGCTGCCCAATGAAGTGAACGAACCGCTCATGAAGCGCCGATCGGGAGAGGGCGGCCTCCTCGCCAAGGCGCTCCAGGGTCCACGGATCTCCCGGCCTCTCGTGCATCAGGGCGATCGCGCGGCCTACAGCCGGGTCCCGCATGCCGGCAAGCCATCCCGTCTGTTCCGGGGATAGGGAGTCCGCGTACCGGCGCAAGACCTCCACGAACATCATCTCGCTCATGCGCTCGAGCACGGCCTCACCCCCCGGTCGCTTGCGATTGGATTCGTCGACGACCGTGCGAAGGAGGCTTGAGATCCAGGAGCCGGCACCCGCAGCGAGGCCCGGGACCCGAAGGATCCGCGGCATTGACGAGAGGAGCGGGTTGAACGGCTTCGCGTCGCATCCCAGGTAGCCGCATACGATGGTGGTCCGCTCGGAGCCGCCACCGTGCAGGAGCGCTGTGGTCACCCCATCGCCGTCCACGCTGAGCGCGTAGGGCAGCTGGGGCGGTCGCGGCGCGAAGTAGATGCCGGGATCGACTGACTTCGCACGCAACCCGGGTGCGCTCGAAATCACGTGGTGGTCGCCCTGGGGGAAGAGAACGAGGTCACCTTCGCCTAGCGGATGCGGCTCCCCGCCGGCGATCGCGGCCCAGCACGACCCGCGCGCCACGCCGTGGAACGGAACCAGGTGCTCGACCCCTGGGAGGACCGCGGGGATGATCTCCCGCGAGGGCGGCGTTTCGGCCACCCAGGGATCCACGCCCTCGATGTAGAAGAAGAGTGCGCCCCGAAGCCGGACGCTCCGAAGCAGATCGGAAAGGGTGTCGCCGCTCATCGCCTCTCGGACAGGCCGGCTCGGCGCGCGCGCCGAAGCAGGTTCGGAGTGTGTCGCTCAAGGTGTTCTCCAGACGCTACGAGCGGCGGGGTTCGCCGAATCGGACTCCAGCGGGACGGACGGACGGCACAATCTTCCCGACTCCCCGCAAAGTGCGCCCCGCCCTCCCCCGCATCCAACCGCACGTTGGGAACCCCCCAGCTACGAACCGTACAGGAGGCGGACCATGCAAACCACGGCGAATCCTTCACTGCCCGTGACGTCTTCCCCCCGGAGTCGAACACTCGTTCTCGTGTCCATTCTCGCCCTGCTCGGGGCTGCCGGGTGTAACGGCAGCAGCGTGCCGACGGCACCCCCCGGAGGGGGCGGCGGTGGCACCCAGTTCAATCTCGGGCCGTTCGGGATCGGCCAGTCCGCCCAGTTCATGTTCCCGACCGCGGGGACGTTTGGCTACCACT
>JAEHDN010000013.1 GCA_016880395.1 Candidatus Eiseniibacteriota bacterium | reverse complement strand
CGAGCCTGTCTCCTCCGTCCGTATCGATAGCCGACCTCGATCAGGGCGAGCATCAAGGCGAGCATGGACAGCGTGATCCCGACGGCGAGAACCACGGGCTGGAGGATCTTGGGCGCGCTCCGGACGACGGCGTGCTTAGGCGAATCGAGCGGCGCGAAGGTAAGGGGTTGCCCTGGGGGAGTCAACGAAGATGACGCGCCGGGGGGAGGCGCGGGCGGTTACCGGTGGGCCCTGTGTCCGTTTCCTGGCTGCACGAGCGCGACCGGCGCCTCCTCGGGGCTGGGCACGTGCTCGATCAGCGCGAGGGCATCGTCCCGGTCCCGCCGGAACGCTTCCATCTGGGCCGCGGCCAGGGCGGGCTGGCCCGGCATCTCCACGGTGAGCGGATTCTGATGGTGGCCGTTGCGGAGGAACTCGTAGTGGAGGTGCGGACCCGTCGCGAGGCCGGACGAGCCCACCCTCCCGATCACGTCGCCCTGATTCACCCGCGCCCCAGGTCGCACGCGTAGGGCGATCGAGCTCAGGTGCGCGTAGCGTGTGCGGATCCCCTGCGCGTGACGCACCTCGACGAGTCGACCGTAACCGCCCGCGAAGCCGGCGCGGGTGACGACCCCCGAGGCGGTCACCTCGACAGGCGCTCCGGTCGGAGCGCCGTAGTCGATGCCCTCATGCGCGCGGTATCGCTTGAGAATGGGATGGTACCGGCGGCTCGTGAACCTGCTCGTGATCCGATACGGAACGGGATAGCGCAGAAAGGCGCCATGCAGGGAGCGCCCCTCTTCGTCGTAGTACGCGTAACGGCCGCCCGGGCGGGAGCGCGGAATCGCGCGGATCGTCCGGCCGCCATTCACCAGCTCGATCGCGAGGAAGTGGCGGCTCCGGATGGATCCGTCGGGACGCACCTTGCGCTCGAGCGCGAGGCGGAAGGAGTCACCCTTCCTGAGATCGCGCGTGAAATCCACCTTCCAGGCGAACACGTCGGCAAGGTCGTAGACGAGGTCCTCGAACCCACGCTCGCCGAGCCGGTCGGCGTCGCCGCCCAGACGCGCCGCCCAGAGGCTCGATTCGATGATCCCGGAGACGCGCACCGTGTCCATCGTGAACGGCACCAGCACGACCTTTGCGGTCCAGGCGGAATCGACCCGCACGAACCGGAGGGCTGAGTCGGGGGTCAAGTCGAGTCGAATCCGATCTGGAACCCCGCCTCGCGGCGAAAAGCGCACCGCGACCCCGGGATGGAGGGAGCGCGGGCTCTTGTAGGTGCGCAGGAGCTTCGTGATCTCGTGGATCTGGGCGTCGTCGAGGCCCCTCGACGCGAGAATCCTCGCGAGCGGGGCGCTGCGACTCAGCGTGTCTCCGGGCTCGCCGGTGGCCCAGAGCTCCGGCACCTGAGGAGGCGCGGGCGGCGGTGACGGCTTGGGGAACACGACCGCGAGCGAGAGGCCGAAGAGGGCCAGGGTGAGGAGGCTTATGATGGTGGATGCTCGTCGGCTCACGCCCATCGGCCATGCATCGGCAGACGGTGTGCGTTTCCTGAGACTCGAATGGAGGGGAGATAGCGATGAAGCGGATTGGCGTGCTGGGCTCGGGCGAGGTCGGTGAAGCGCTGGCCGACGGCTTCCTGAAGCACGGGTACGAGGTGATGCGGGGCACACGGGAGCCGGCCAAGCTGGCGGCCTGGAAAGGCCGAGCGGGGGCCAAGGGCTCGGTGGGCACGTTCGCGGACACCGCCCGCTTCGGCGAGGCCGTCGTCCTCGCCGTCAAGGGGACCGCGGCCGAGGCGGCCGTCGATCTCTGCGGAAGCGCGCTCGAAGGGAAGATCGTGATCGACACCACCAACCCGATCGCCGAGAAGCCGCCGGTGAACGGAGTGCTCTCCTTCTTCACGTCGCTCGAGGACTCGCTCCTGGAGCGGCTCCAGAAGCGCGCCCCGCGCGCCAGCCTCGTGAAGGCGTTCTCGTGCGTGGGGAACAAGCTGATGGTGAACCCGCGGTTGAAGGGCGGCCCCGCGACGATGTTCGTCTGCGGCAACGATGCCGCGGCCAAGGCGGAGGTGAAGACGATCCTCGACCAGTTCGGCTGGGAGATGGAGGACCTCGGCCAGGCCGAGGCCGCCCGGGCGATCGAGCCCCTGTGCATCCTCTGGTGCATCCCGGGGTTCCTTCGCAACGAGTGGATGCACGCGTTGAAGATGGTGCGTCTCTGACGCGCTGACGACGGGCGCCCTTACAAGCAGCTCGGGGCGACCCTCGTCGAGGGCCGCCCCGTCGATTCAACCGCTCCGGTCGCGCCGGAGCTGAATCCGCGCTACTTGGCTTCGGTACCCTCCGTCGCGGCGCCGCGCTTGTAGCCCGGCGGGATCGGGTGGGCGATCGTGGTGCTGTCCTTGGCCCAGTCGACGAACTTGCCGCCCGTGGCCTTCTCGTTGTGGCAGTGGTCGCAGGTGGCCTTGTTCGGCATCTTGAGCCCCACGTCCTCGGCCTTGATCGTGCCGTCGCGGAGGCCCTGCATGGTCTTCATCTTGATGTAGTTGCTTCCCGCGCCATGGCAGGACTCGCAGCCGACTCCGTCGGTGGCGAGGAAGCCCGCGCCGAAGTGATCGGCCGGCTCGCCGTGCCCGGTGACGTGGCACTGGAGGCACTCATCGGCCTTCTGCGGATCGGCGATGCCCTTCTCCTTGGCGATCGCGAGTGCCTTCTCGCTGGCGAGCACCTCGAACGCCTTGGAGTGCTTCATCTCGGTCCACTTGGTGAACTGCGCCCCACCCTTTTCGGAGTTATGGCAGGTCTTGCACTTCTTGACCCCCACGTAGGTGGGGGCGGCGGGCTTGGCCGCGGGCGGGGACGCGGGCTTGGCCGCGGGCGGGGCCGCGTCCTGCGCGCTCGCGACGCCGTACCAGCCCACCACGAGCATCAGAGCCCAGACGAGGAACCTAGGACTTCTCACCTTGCTGCCTCCTTTCGATCTGACGGATCTTGAGCCACAGTAACACGACGAGGAACGTGACGATGAGCGTCGAGACGGCGAGCCCCTGTCGGCGGAACTTGTACTCGTGGACGGCCTCCTCTCCCGCTCGGTTGGCCTGGGCGATGATGGCGATTCCGGGACGCGCCGCTTCCTCGAGCTTCCTGACCTTGAAGCTGTGGATCGCGACGCGGGACTGCACGACCGACTGATTGACGTCCTTGAGGGAGTACCTGGCGTCCGTGACGTCCATGCCGAGGTTCTCGGCGTGGCTGAGAACAGCCAGGGTCGCCGTTTGACCGACCGTGAGGCTGTCGAGAAGCCCTCTCATCCGTACGATCTCCGGAGCCGATGTGTCGGTTCCGTCGTTCCGGTGGCACTTGGCGCACGGCGCGGGCGCGTCGAAGGAAACCAGCTTGTCGCTGGCCGCCCGGACCGCGTGGTTGCCGTGGCAGACCATGCACCCGGGGAGCTTCTTCTCGGCGAATGCACCCCGGTGGGCGCTCTGCTCGTAGAGATCCTCGTTCGACTGGTGGCACTGCCCGCACACCGCGATCACCGAGCTCGCGCCCGGAGGCGCGGCGCCGTGGTTCCCGTGACAGGAATTGCAGGCCGGCGCGTTGAGATCGGACTTCTGGAGGAGCGCCTTGCCGTGGACGCTCTGCCGGTAGTCGTCGTACTGCGTGGTCGGGATCCCGTACCCGGCCATGTACCGGGCGTCGGCGTGGCACTTGGCGCACGTGCCGGGAACGTGGGTGGGGTAGACCGGCGACCGCGGGTCCTTCACCTGGAGGACGAGGTGGTTCGAATGGCAGCTCACGCAGGTGGCCACCTTGATGTCGCCGGCGGCGTGGCGCTTCCCGTGAATGCTCGTCAGGTACTTGTCTCGCTGGTCGACCGGAAGCGCGGGGTCGAAGTCCCGCATGTAGGCCGCGTTGCTGTGGCAGTGCGCGCAGGTCTCGATCACGTGCGACGGGTGCACCGGCGAGCGCGGGTCGGTGACGCGGGCGATCGAGTGCACTCCGTGACAGGAGACGCACTGGGGACCGCCCGGATTGCTCTCGAGCGCGTGCCCGTGGACGCTACCGCCGAAGTCAGTGAGCACGTCGTCGAGCTTGAAGCGAGCCTTGAATGCCTCCGTGCCGGGGCCGTGGCAGCGTCCACACAGGCGAGGGATCTGGTCCTTGCGCGGAACGCCGATGTAGCCCCTGGCCTTGCTCATCGCGACGTCCTGGTCGTCGCTCCTGGGATCGCCTCCATGGCAGTCCGCGCAGGAGACGCCGCGCGCCGCGTGGACGTCGGTCTTGTATGCGATCGCCTCGGGCGAGTCCTGATCCAGGTGGCAGGTCAGGCACTGATCGGCGGCCGGCGGCGTCGCGGGCTCCGCCCAGGCGCGCGCGACGCCCATCGCGGCGATCGCGCAGACGAGTGCCACCCGGAGCGCGCTGCGCTTCACCTGACCCCCAGAGCCGTCATGACGATGATGAACAGCACCACCGTGATCCCGACGTAGTTGATGAACCGGTTCCGGATGCCGCGCGGCGTGCGGGCATCCCAGAGGGGAACCAGGAACCAGAGGAGCCCCGCAATTCCAAAGAGGACGATCCCGACGACCTCGCCGTCGATCCCCGCGAGCTTGGCGGGGAAGTACTTCAGGGCCTGATAGGTGAAGAGGAAGTACCACTCCGGCTTGATCCCCTGCGGCGCGGCGCCGAACGGATCGGCCTTTGACCCCAACTCCCACGGGAACCAGACCGCGAGGATCGCGAGGATGTTGAGCACGATCAGCCAGAGGAGCAGGTCGCGGAGCACGAAGTTCGGGAAGAACGGCATGTAGCGAGGCTTGCCGCCGGGCCAGGGCTCGGGCTCGTGCATGCCCTGGGTCTGGATCAGCATCAGGTGGAGGCCCAGGATGAGCGTGAACGCGGCTGGGAGGATGGCGACATGGAGGCCGTAGAAGCGCGTGAGGGTCGCGGTCGAGACGTCCTTGCCGGCGCGCAGGAGCTCCATGATCGGCTCACCGACGCCGGGGAGCACCGCGACGATCGTGGTCCCCACCTTGGTGGCGAAATAGGCGAGCGTGTTCCAGGGAAGCAGGTAGCCGCTGAACCCGAAGCCGAGCCCGAGCGCGAGCAGGAGGAAGCCCGAGTACCACGTCAGCTCCCGCGGCCGGCGGAACGCCTTCGTGAAGAAGACCGAGAACATGTGGATGAACGCTGAGAGGATGAAGAGGTTGGCCGCCCACGAGTGGATCGAGCGGACGAGCCAGCCGAAGCGCACCTTGGTGACGATGAAGCGGACGCTCTCGTACGCGGTCTTCTCGCCCGGCTGGTAGTACATGAGGAGGAGAATTCCGGAGACGACTTGCACGATGAAGAGGAAGAGGCTGACGCCGCCGAAGTAGTACCAGAAGGATCCCCGCCACTCCGGTACCTGTTTGTGCGACGCGAACTCGATGAGCGGGTCGATGTTGAATCGCTCGCGAATCCAGCGCATGGGGCCGGAGGCGCGCTCGGTCATCCGCCGTCCGTCCTCATGTCCGGGACACGACCACGTCGTCGCCCTTTACCGTCACCTGGAACTCCGTGAGTGGCCGGGGAGGCGGTCCGGCGAGGTTCCGCCCGTTGAGGTCGTACATCCCGTTGTGGCAGGCGCAGTAGATCTTCTGGAGGTCATTCCGGTACTGCACGGTGCACTGGAGGTGGGTGCACGTGGCCGAGAAGGCGCGGAGCTTGCCATCGGGGCCGCTGACGAGGATCGCGGGCTCGCGGCCGAACCGGAACACGAGCCCGCTGTTGGGCTTCACGCTCTGGATCTTCGTCGCGACGACGCTCGTGACCTCGGCTTCCCCCTGGGGCGGCGTCTTGAAGTACTCGACGACGGGATAGATGACGGAGCCCAGCCACGCGAGGACGCCGAGGCCGAGAAGCCTGTCGAGAAACGAGCGTCGTGAGATGCCGGGCTCGGTCACGAGGCGCAGAATGGACCCCCTGGCCGAAAGGGGGCAAGTAGCCAAAAGGAGTAGTGTTGCGGGAGGTGAGGGCGGTTACGGATGGGGATCCGGTCCCCTCGCCAGCCTACGGGCCGGCCGGCGCGGCCTGATCCCCGCTCGTGTAGCCGGGCGGGATCGGATGGGCGATCCTGGCGCTGTCACCCGGCCAGTCCACGAACCCGCCGGTGTGCGGGTCCTTGTTGTGGCAGGGGGCGCAGACCGCCTTGTCGCTGACGGTGAGGCCGTAGTCCTTGGCCTTCAGGCGTCCCTTCCGGATGCCCTGCATGATCGAGATCTTCGCGAAGGAGCTTCCGGGTCCGTGGCACGCCTCGCACGTCACTCCCTCCACGATGGCGAAGGACGGCTCGAACCGGGTCGCGGGCAGTCCGCCGCCGGTCGAATGACACGCGAGGCACTGGGCTGCCTTCTGCGGATCCGGAATGCCCTGCTTCTTCGCCATGGCCCGCGCCTTGTCGGTCGCGAGCGTCTCGTACGCCTTGGAATGCCTGGACCCTGCCCAGACCTGGTACTGCCCCCCGATCCGCTCGGAGCTGTGGCAGATCCGGCACCGGGTCGAGCCCACGTAGGTGAAGGTCGCGGCGGCGCGTGCCAGGGATGGCATCGGCGCCAGGCAAGGCAAGACGACCGCGGCTGCAAGAGCCACCTGGAGCGCGCGCAGGGACGATGGGGCGTGGGGCAAGACGGCGACCCTCAGCTGGTCTGGGGCGGGGTGGTTCCGGGGGGCTCGCGAAGGGAGG
>JAEHDN010000103.1 GCA_016880395.1 Candidatus Eiseniibacteriota bacterium | reverse complement strand
GCTCGAGACCTTCTTCTCGTGGATGAGCACGAGGGCGTTTTCGAGCACGACCTCCATCCGCTCGGGATCGGTCACGAAGTAGGGCGAGAGATAGCCGCGGTCGAACTGGAGCCCCTCGACCACCTCGAGCGACGTGTCGAGGCTCTTCGCCTCCTCGACCGTGATGACGCCATCCTTCCCCACCTTGTCCATCGCGTCCGCGATGAGCTTGCCGGTCTCGGGGTCGTTGTTGGCCGAGATGGTCGCGACCTGAGCGATCTCCGCCGGCGTCTTGATGGTCTTCGACATCTTCTTCAGCTCGGCCGTGACCGTCTGCACCGCGCGGTCGATGCCGCGCTTCAGGAACATCGGATTCGCGCCCGCCGCCACGTGCCGGAGTCCCTGCTGCATGATGGCCTGCGTGTGCACGGTCGCGGTGGTGGTGCCGTCCCCCGAGACGTCCTGCGTCTTGGTGGCGACCTCCTTCACCATCTGCGCGCCCATGTTCTCGTACGGGTTCTCGAGGTCGATCTCCTTCGCGATGGTCACGCCGTCGTTCGTGATCGTGGGCGCGCCGAATTTCTTGTCGAGGACGACGTTCCGGCCCTTGGGGCCGAGCGTCACCTTGACCGTATTGGCGAGCTTGTCCACGCCACGCAGAAGGGCATCGCGCGCGGCGGCGTTGAACAGCAGCTGCTTGGCCATGACTCCTGAATCCTCCTTGCGGGTCAGCGGCGCCGCCCCCCTGGGCGGTCGCCGACTCTGGCACTGGTACGTCTAGAGTGCTAACTGGGGTGAATCTAGCGGAAATGCCCGCGGGGAGCAACGGCCGATCTCGGGGTGGGTAGAGAGCACATGATCTGTCCGCTTTTTAGCACGTGACCTGTCCGCTTCGTGGGCACGTGCCCCCCCGAAGTTCATGATTCCCAGGGAGCTACGGCCGGCGCTACATTCGTCGTTCCATTCAGCCACCGGTCCGCGACGCGAGGAAGTCATGACCGAGAATAAGGCCCTGACCGAGAACAAGAAGACCGTCGAGCGCTACATGGAAGGATTCCGCCGCTCCGACCACGCGATGATCCTGTCATGCCTCACGGAGGACGTCGTCTGGGACATGCCGGGGGCCTTTCACCTCGTGGGCAAGGTGGCCTTCGATCGCGAGGTCGAGAACCCGGCGTTCACGGGGAAGCCCACCATCACGATCAGCCGCGTGGTCGAGGAGAGCGACATCGTGGTGGCGGAGGGCGCGGTTCAGGCCCGAAGGAGCGACGGCGGCCTCCTCGACGCGGTCTTCTGCGACGTCTTCGAGATGCGGGACGGCAAGATCTGCCGGCTCGTCTCGTATCTCATGGAGGTCAAATGACCTGACGGTCGCCGCGGTGGTGCCTACCGCGACCCGTGTCGCTCGAAGATGATCCTGAGCCCGTAGAGCGTGAGGTCCGGGTCGACCTCCTGGATGGTCTCCGAGTGTGCCGCGATGGCCGCGGCCAGGCCGCCGGTAGCGATCACCTTGGGCGTGATCCCCTCCTCGGCCGAGATCCGCCGCACGATCGCGTCCACCTTCCCCACCGCGCCGTAGAAGACCCCCGACTGGAGGCTCTCCTCCGTGCTCCGCCCCACCACGCGCGGCGGGGGTTTCAGCTCGAAGGCGCCGAGCCGCGCGGCGCGGCGGACGAGGTGCTCCGCGCCGGTGAGGATCCCTGGAGCGATCACCCCGCCCAGGTAGCGCTGCCCTTCCAGGAGCACGTCGAACGTCGTGGCCGTGCCGAAGTCGACCACGATCGCGGGCGCTCCGTAGCGATCGAAGGCGCCCGCCGCGTTCGCGATGCGATCCGCGCCAACCGAGCCCGGGTCGCGGTACTCGATCTTGATCCCAGCGGTCGTGTCGGAGCCGACGAGAAGAGGCTCCCCCTCCGTGAGGCGCCGGGCCGCATCCAGGTAGAGCGGCGTCTGAACCGGCACGACGGAGCCGATCACCGCGGATACGCCCGCGGCCACCTCCGGGAACGCCTGATGGAGGAGGAGCCGCACCTCGTCCGCCGTCCGCCTCGTCTCGCTGCTCATGCGGAACGAGCGCCGGAGCGTGCCGTCCTCGAAGAGTCCCAGCGTGGCCTCGGTGTTTCCGATGTCGACCGCAAGCAGCATGCGTCCCTCCTTGGCGCTCAACCCCGCTCCTCGCGCGCCCTCTGGCCGCGGATCCGCCACAGGATCGTGGCCACCCCGACGCTGACGAAGTAGAGCACGATGAGCGGCGCCGAGAGCACGAGCATCGACGGGCCGTCGCCGGGCGTGATGATCGCCGCGCCCAGCGCGATGAAGAAGACCGCGTGCCGCCAGGCGCGCGCCAGCGTGCGCGGCGAGACGATCCCGAACCAGACGAGGAGGCAGAGGACGAGCGGGAGCTGGAAGAGCAACCCACACCCCGCCGCTAGCTGCACCGAGAAGTCGAGGAGGCTCGAGAGGGCGAGCCTGGCCTCCACGTGGGGCGTCGCGAAGCCGGCCAGCATGCCCACCATCGTCGGCAGGAGGAGCTCCAGCGCGAACGCGATCCCCGAGTAGAGGAGGACAGCGGACGCCACCATCCAGGGCACCGCGAACTGCCGCTCGTCCTTGAGGAGACCCGGGGCCACGAATCGCCAGGCTTCGAACATGAGATAGGGCACGGCGAGGAGGCCTCCGGTCCAGAGCGCGAGCGTCATGCGGGCCGAGAAGGCCTCGGCCGGCCCCAGCGCGAGGATGTTCTGCCCCGGCGCGAGGAGCGTGATCAGGCCCTCGAGCAGCCGGTCGGAGAAGTACCACGCCGTCGCGACCAGGATGCCCGCGACGACCGCGGTGCGGACGAGGGACGAGCGCAGCTCATCCAGATGGTCGAGGAACGTCATCGGAGAATCGGACGCGGCCGCCGTCGCGAGAGGGATCATCGCAGCAGGGATCTGAGCTCTTCCAGAAACTGATTCAAGTCCTTGAAGTGCCGGTAGACCGAGGCGAAGCGGACGTAGGCCACCTCGTCGAGCTGATGGAGCGCTTCCATGACCCGCTCCCCGATCTCGCTCGACTTCACCTCATCGAACCCCTGGCGCATGAGGTCCGCCTCGAGCGAGTCCACGATGGCGTGGAGCCTCTCCGCGGGGATCGGGCGCTTCTCGCACGCGCGGAAGAGCCCGTTCAGGATCTTCTCGCGGCTGAACGGCTCGCGCCGGCCGTCCTTCTTGATCACGAAGAGCGGCGTCGTCTCGACGGTCTCGTAGGTCGTGAAGCGGCGGTGGCAGCTCAAGCACTCGCGGCGGCGGCGGATCGCCTGCCCCTCCTTCGCGGAGCGGGAGTCGATCACCTTGTCTTCGAGATGGCCGCAGGCCGGACACTTCATGGGTGGTTTCCCCTCACAGGAGCTCTCCCGCGGCGAGGACGACTACCTCGTCGTGGCCCTGTTCCCGGAAGCGGAGCGCGCCGGTCTCGGTGATGCCTTCCACGACGCCCTCCACGCGTGCCTCGCCCTGCCGCACCGTGACGCGCGTGCCGGGCGTGGGAAGCCTCCCCACGACCGCGCCCCAGAGCGCGTCGCCTCCGAGGTCGCGCCCGAGGATCACGTATCGCTCGAAGCGCACGAGGATCTCCGCGAGCACCAGCTCCGGCGTGACGTACCGTCCGCTCGCCATGCGGAGCGAGCTGGCGCGCTCGCGAAACGCCTCGGGAAAGTCGGTCTCACGATGATTGACGTTCACCCCCGCTCCGATCACGAGCACCGGCGGTCCGTTCCCACCGCTCCGGGACTCCGCGAGCACGCCGCAGACCTTGCGCCCCTCGTGGAGCACGTCGTTCGGCCATTTCACGGCGTGCGCGCGCTGGGTGATCGCCTCCGCGGCCTCCGCCACCGCGCACGCCATCGCGAGCGCGAGGAGCGGGAGCCTCGGAAGGGGAAGCGCCGGTCTCAGGATCACCGAGAACGCGAGCGACGCGCCGGGGACGTCGTCCCACGCGCGTCCCTGGCGTCCGCGGCCGGTCGTCTGGACGTCCGCGAGCACGACGAGCCCCTCGGGCGCCCCCTCGGCCGCCCGCCGAAGCGCCTCGTCGTTGGTCGAGCCGAGCGTCGCGTGCCGCTCCACCGGTATGCCCAGGAACCGGAGATCCATCGTCCCTTCGCCCACGCTCACGCGCTTGCGTGCACCGAGTCGATGAGCAGCGACATGTCGAGAGCCGGCGCCGAGTGCGTGATGGTCCCGACCGAGATGAAGTTCACCCCCGGAATCGCGAAGTCGCGCACGTTGGCCAGCCGGATGCCGCCGGACACCTCGATCTCCACCTGGCTCCCCTTGAGCCGCCTCACCGTGGCGGCGATCGCGCTGGGCGTGAAGTTGTCGAGCAGGACCCGCGTCGGCTTGAGATCCGCCGCCTCGAGCGCCTCCTCCGGCGACCTCACCTCGATCACGGTCGGCAGCCCCTCGCTTCCGGCACGCGTCTTCTCGAACGCCGCCTTCATTCCGTCCGCCGCGCGAATGTGGTTCTCCTTGATGAGCACGCCGTCGAAGAGCCCATACCGATGATTGCCCACACCACCGACGCGCACCGCGTGCTTCTCGAGGAAGCGGAGGCCCGGGGTCGTCTTCCGCGTGTCGAGGATCCCGACGCCGGTCCCCTCCACCGCGCGCACGAAGGCGCGCGCCAGAGTCGCGACCCCCGAGAGATGCTGGAGGAAGTTCAGCGCCACGCGCTCGCCGCTCAGGATCGCACGCGCGCGCGCCGCGATGGTGGCGATCTTCGCCCCTTTGACCAACGCCCCCCCCTCGGTCACGTGCCACTCCACGCGAGCCTCCGGGTCCAGCTCGCGAAACGTGAGCGCCGCGACCTCCGTGCCGGCCAGCACCCCCTCGTGCCGGGCCTCGATGTGGGCGCGCCCGGACGTCCCCTCGTCAACGACCCCGTCGGTGGTGACGTCCCCTCCCCCGAGATCCTCCGTGAGAGCCAGACGGACCAGGGGCAGGGCGATCACTTCGAGCCGCATGGGCGGCCTCCTTTCCCGGAGCTCCAGGAGCTCGCGGCGCGAGTCTCAACTCGTCCAGCCGGTCGCGAAACACCGCGGCCACCTCGAAATCCTCCCGGGCGGCGGCGGCCAGCATCTCGCGCTCGAGCAGATCCATCAGGGCGTCCGGGTCGAGGTTCGCCGCGGCCTGCGGCAGGATCTCCTCGGCCGCGATCGCGGTCGCCGCGTCGGCGACGGAGGTGGAGCGCATCACGTCCTCGATCGACTTCACGATCGTCTGCGGCACGATGCCGTGCTCCTCGTTGTAGGCGAGCTGGACGACGCGGCGGCGGTTCATCTCCTCGATGGCGCGGCGCATGGCGCCGGTCATGTGGTCGGCGTAGAGGATCACCTGTCCCCGGATGTGTCGCGCGGCGCGCCCCGCGGTCTGGATGAGGGACGTCTCCGACCGCAGGAAGCCCTCCTTGTCCGCGTCCAGGATGGCGACGAGCGACACCTCGGGCAGGTCGAGCCCCTCCCGGAGCAGGTTGATCCCGACCAGCACGTCCACCTTCTGGAGACGGAGCGCGCGCAGGATCTCGACCCGCTCGATCGTCTCGATGTCCGAGTGGATGTAGCGCACGCGCACGCCCGCCTGGAAGAGGTACTCGGTCAGGTCCTCGGCCATGCGCTTGGTGAGCGTGGTGACGAGCGCGCGCTCCCCCGCCTCGACCCGCTTCCGGATCTCCTCGAGCAGGTCGTCGATCTGCCCTCGCGTGGGGCGAATCTCGAGCTGGGGATCGACGAGCCCCGTGGGGCGGATGATCTGCTCCACCACCACGCCGCCGGCCTTCCGGAGCTCCAGCTCGCCCGGCGTCGCCGACACGTAGATCGCCTGCTCGAGGAGCGATTCGAACTCGTCGAATCGGAGCGGTCGGTTGTCGAGCGCCGAGGGGAGGCGGAACCCGTGCTCCACGAGCACCTGCTTCCGCGATCGATCCCCTTCGTACATGCCCCCGACCTGCGGCAGGGTCACGTGCGACTCGTCCACGATGACGAGGAAGTCGTCCGGGAAGTAGTCGATGAGGCACTGCGGGCGCTCGCCCGCCTTGCGCCCCGACAGCGGGCGCGAGTAGTTCTCGATCCCCGGGCAGTAGCCGACCTCCTTCAGCATCTCCATGTCGTACTCGGTCCGCATCTTGAGCCGCTGCGCCTCGAGGAGCTTCCCCTCGCGCTCGAGCACCTCGAGGCGCTCGGACAGCTCGTCCCGGATCGCCCGGAGGCCTTCCTGGATCCGGACCGGATGGGTCACGAAGTGCTTCGCCGGGTAGATGGCCGCGGTCTGGATGGGCTGGAGCGTCTTGCCGGTGAGCGGATCGATCACCGCGATCCGGTCCACCATGTCCCCGAACAGCTCCACGCGGATCGCGGTCTCCTCGTACGCGGGATGGATCTCGATCACGTCGCCGCGCGCCCGGAAGGTGCCGCGCTTCAGGTCGAAGTCGCCGCGCGCGTACTGATCGTGCACGAGCTGGGTCAGGATCTCCTCGCGCGTCATCCGCTCGCCGACCTGGATCAGGAGCATCTCGCGGCGGAAGTCCTCCGGCGATCCGAGACCGTAGATGCACGAGACGCTCGCCACCACGATCACGTCGCGACGCTCGAGGAGCGCGCTCGTCGCCGCGAGCCGGAGCCGGTCGATGTCGTCGTTGATCGAGGCGTCCTTCTCGATGTACGTGTTCGTCTGCGGGACGTAGGCCTCGGGCTGGTAGTAGTCGTAGTAGGAGACGAAGTAGCCGACCGCGTTCTCCGGGAAGAAGCTCCGGAACTCGCCGTAGAGCTGCGCCGCCAGCGTCTTGTTGTGGGAGATGACCAGCGTGGGCTTGCCGTGCGCTGCGATCACGTTGGCCATCGTGAAGGTCTTGCCCGATCCCGTGACCCCGAGGAGCACCTGATTCCGATCCCCGCGCGTGAGCCCTTCGGACAGCTCGGCGATCGCGCGCGGCTGGTCGCCGCACGGCTCGTATGGTGCCTTCAGCTTGAACGGGACGGGAGGCCCCTCGCGGGTCAGGAGCGCGCGCGGGCGGGCCGGGGCGGGCGGGGATGCGCCTGGCGGCGTGGGTGCGGGATCGGTCGGCTGCGGCGTTGCGGTCACCCCCCGCGGGCTCCGGTCTGGATCTGGAGCCGGTACGTGAGCGTGACCGGCTTCCCGGGCGGGCAGCGCACGACGAACTCGAAGGTCGTCGCGTCCACCTTCCGCCACTTGTGGCTCGACTCGGTGATCGACCAGTCGCCCCACGAGTGCTCCACGACGGCCACGTCGATGGCGTCGGCCTTCTGGTTGGTGAGCGTGATCTCGACCGCGTTCTCGAGCACGCGCGGCGTGACCTGCTGCTGCTCGGTCTGGCGGCGCTCGGCCGTGACGTCGAAGGCGGTGCCGATCGTGAGCCGCACCGTGTCGCGGACGGCGGTGTGAGGAACCTGGTCCTCGCCGATCAGCCGGAGCGAGCCGTCCCTGTCCTTCTGGTAGAGGCGCACGGTTCCCTGCGGTATGGGGCGCGCGAGACTACCGCCGGCGTTGGCGAACTGGACCGTCGCGATGACGTGCCGGTCGTCGCGCTGGGCGTCGTAGACGTACCGGGGCATGGACTTCACGCCGGGCGCGTCGAGCAGTCCGAGCTGCTTCACCTCGTCGTTCGCGAGCGTGACCCGCTGGGGCAGCTCGTAGAGGTGGTACTCGGAGAAGCTCCGCTCCTGGAACTGCTCGGTCATCTTCGCCGAGGCCGCGACGCCGCGGTCCATCATCGGCATGGGTACGCCGGGAGACGAGGCGCGATGAATGGCGCCCGCCACGAGGTCGAGCTTGGTGTTCTCGAAGGTGGTGCCCGAGTGATTCTCGATGGACGCCCAGCCCTGGAGGTCGAGGCTCCGCATGCTCGGCTCGAGGGTCGCGACGTAGTCCGCGCGCCAGGAGATCGCATGGGCGAGATAGGAGAGCTCGAGCGGCTCCTCCCCCGATCCGTTCGATCGGATGCGCCAGAGGAGCGTCGGCCGCGTGATCAGTCCCTCGCTGGGCTCGCGCAGCGCGATCTGGCGGATCTCGGCCCGATTCATCACGAGCACGGTCCCCGGTGTCTCCCGGAGGACGATCGAGGTGGCATCGTACGAGAGGAGCGTCGCACGCTTGATCTGGTCGTTCGTGGTCACGACCTCGACCTCACGGTCCCGGTAGCGCTCCAGGAGCCGGTCCGCGGTCGCGAGGTCGTATCGGAAGTCCTGGGACAAAATCTCGATGTCCCGCTTCCCTGTCGGCCGCAGGCGGACGGAGGTGGGCTCGATGGTCGCGGCCACGTCGGTGTAGCGTAGCTCCGAGGTGCCGCTCTTCAGGGAGAAGCGGCGCCGGTCGCGGATGAGCGCGAGGTTGTCGTTGTAGATGGAGACCGCGAGATCGCGCTGCTTCCCGGCCTCGGGCGAGAGCGCGTCGCCGGAGCGCGGGTCCTTCGATTGTGCGCGCGCCACCGGGGCGGCCGCGCCAAGGACGGCGAGCGCCAGACCCGCGGCCAGCGCGAGGCGGCGTGCCGGATTCGGGAAGACCCCCTCATGGCTCATCGCTTGAGAACCTCCAGGTTCTTTTCGAGCTTCTCCTTGGTCGAGCCGAGCGTCTCGAACTTCTCCCGCTCCCGGTCCACGACGTCCTTCCTGGCCTTGCCCAGGAAGTCGTCGTTCTGGAGCTTGCGGCGGGAGATGTCGAACTCGCGCAGCACCCGCTCGTATTCCTTCTGGAGCCGCTTCAGCTCCAGGTCCACGTCGATCAACCCCGCGAGCGGGAGGAAGATCTCGTGCTGGCGCACCACGGCCGAGGCCGCCGGGTCGGGCTTGGTGACGTGGGGCCCCACCTCGAGCGACTCGCCGCGGCCGAGCAGGAGGATCCAGTCCCGCTGCTCGCGGATGATGTCCGCCTCGTGCCCCTCCGCACGGATCAGGATCGGCGCCTTCCGGGCCGGAGCGATGTTCATCTCGGAGCGCAGGTTCCGGATGGCACCCACCACTTCCTTGAAGAGCGCGATCCTCGTCTCGGCCGTAGGGTGTGATCCGCTCCGGCTCGTGGTCGGCCACTCGGCCATGCACACATCCCCCTCGGCGCCGGGGAGCGCGTGCCACAGCTCCTCGGTGAGGAACGGCATGAACGGATGGAGCAGGCGCAGCACCATGGAGAAGACCTGCGTGATCGTGTATCGAACCGCGGCCGCATCCGGCGTCGATGGGTCGGCGTAGAGCCGAGGCTTTGCCAGCTCGAGGTACCAGTCGCACAGCTCGCGCCACGTGAAGTCGTAGACGTCCTTCGCCGCGTCACCGATCCGATAGGTCTTGAGGTTCCGCGTCACCGAGCGCGCGGTGGCCGAAGCACGGCTGAGGATCCAGAGATCGGCGTCGTTCAGGACCGG
>JAEHDN010000102.1 GCA_016880395.1 Candidatus Eiseniibacteriota bacterium | reverse complement strand
GGATCACGACGGTGAGGTAGATCGCGAACACGGTGATGACCGCTCCGGGCAGCCACCGCACTTTCTTCCGGTAGTGCCAGAGGAGCACGCACCCGAGCGACGGCACGAGCGTCTTGTACATCCAGAAGATGTAAGGGGAGTGGTCGAGGAGGAACGCCATGAACCGGTTCGCCTCGATCATCATCTTCGCGTTGAGCAGGTAGACCGTCTGGGCGGCGTCGGTGTAGTTGAGGATCCCGATCCCCCACAGGAGGCGGAACATCTGCTGCTCGATGCGCCCCTGCGCCCGGCGGTCGGACCGCCTCCGCTGGCCGTTCCTGCGCTCCGCAGCAGCCTTCTCCGGCACGCCCACCCCTCCGTCAGAGCCGTGCTTCCCTGCGCGAGTCTGCGCCTATTATCGGCAAGTGCCCCCGGAACTTGCGCGGGAAACGGGAGGCCGGCCGACCGTTTGACACCCCCGTCGGACGGGTGCTAGAGTGCGGCGGGCCAACGGGAGAATCGCCTCGACATGGAAGTGCTGATCGGAACGGCCGATATCCATCGCCGAATCGGGGAGCTGGGCAAGCAGATCGCGCGTGACCATCCCCACGGCACCCCGCTCCTGGTCGGGGTCCTGAACGGCTGCATCTTCTTCGTTGCCGACCTCATGCGCGCCATCCCCATTCCCCACGAGCTGGACTTCGTGAGCGTGAGCTCCTACGGGTCCTCGAGCGAATCGAGCCGCGCTCCGCGGCTGGTCAAGGATCTCGAGCGGGAGATCGGGGGGCGGGACGTGATCCTGGTCGAGGACATCGTCGACAGCGGCCACACGCTCTCCTTCCTGCGAGACACACTGCTCGCGCGCGGCCCGCGCTCGCTCCGCATCGCGACCCTGCTCGACAAGCGGGAGCGCCGCGAGCGCGAGGTGCCGCTCGACTACGTCGGATTCGAGGTCCCGGACCGCTTCCTCGTGGGCTACGGCCTCGACTTCGCGGAGCGCTTCCGACACCTCCCCTACATCGCCGCGATACAGCCCTCGGAGCTACAGCCCGATCCCGCCGACTCCGTCCCGGAGATCGCTCGGTGACGCCGGGAGTCAGCCGGCGCGGCATCCTCATCGGCATCGCGGGAGGCACGGGAGCGGGCAAGACTCTCGTGGCGCAGTCCATATCCGAGGACATCGGCAGCGAGAAGGTGCTGATCCTAGAACAGGATTCCTACTACAAGGACCTCCGGAACATCCCGCTCGGCGAGCGCGAGAGCCGGAACTTCGATCATCCCGAGGCCTTCGACCGCGACCTCTTGCGGAGCCATCTCGAGACGCTGCTCGCGGGAGGAGAGGCCGAGGTCCCCATCTACGACATGCGCACCCACACGAGAAATCCGCAGCCGGTGCGCGTCCGGGGGCGTCGCATCATCATCCTCGATGGGATCCTCATCCTCGAGGATCCCGCCATCCGCCAGCTCATGGACATCAAGCTCTACGTGGACGCCGATCCCGACATCCGGTTCATCCGCCGCCTCAAGCGCGATCTCACCGAGCGCAGCCGGACGCTGGACCAGGTGATCCGCCAGTACGAGGCGAGCGTGCGACCGATGCACCTCCAGTTCGTGGAGCCGTCCAAGCGCTACGCCGACCTGGTGATCCCCGAGGGAGGCTACAACGCGGTCGCGATCGATCTCTTGAAGACCAAGGTCCGCTCTCTCCTGCGCGAAGCGGCTTGACGGGCGGAACGGACGGCCGATGATCCTGGGTCCGCTGGTCCAGTTCCCGATCGAGTGGGCTGCGCTCGCGCTGCTCGTCGTCGCGTGCCTCTTCTGGGAGCGCTCCGGTCTCTCCGGCCTCGGCGTGGAGGGCTGCGTCGCGAGCGCGTGGCTCGGGCTCTTCATCGGCTACGAGGCCTCGGGCCAGATCGCGATCGCCGTGCTCTGCGCCGTCGGCGCGACGGCCCTCTTCGCGCTCCTCACCGGCGCGATGGTCCAGCTCTCCCGCGTCGATCCGGCCGTGGGGACCTTCATCGCGAGCCTCGTTCCCTGGAGCGCTCTCACGCTCCTCCTCCGCCAGAGCGCCCCAGCCCTCGCCACGCAATCGCCCGCGCCCGGGCTCATCGCCGGAACCCCGCTCGACGGCACGTACGGCGGCGAGCTGGCGCTCAATCCCATGGTCTGGGCGGCGCCGATTCTCCTCGTGCTCGGCGCCGCGATCCTCGCGAACACGCCCTTCGGTCTTCGCCTGCGCGCGTTCGGCGAGAATCCGGGCTGGTGGGTGCCCGGCGCGCCTCCCGCCGCCTACCGGCTGGGCGCCGTGATCGTGGGGAGTCTCTTCTGCGCTCCGGCGGTCGCGCTGCTCGCACGCGCCAACGCCGCCGCGCCCCCGGCCGCCCTCGGGATCCTCGCGCTCGCGTGCGCGATCGCGGCGCGCTGGTCCCTGCTTCCCGCCGTGCTGCTCGCGGCCGGGCCAGCGCTCCTCCGCGCGGCACGGCCGCTCGCGGCTTCGGCGCCCGAGTGGGGGATCGCGCTCGACCTCGCCCCGTTCCTGCTCGCGCTCGTCTACCTCGTCGTCCTTTCGCGACGCGCGCTGCGCCTCGCGCTCTCCCCGCAGACGGGCACCGACCCGGACGTCCTGTGACCGCGGCGCGTCTTCCGCGCGGTCGTCCGGAGCCGCAGCGCGCCCCGGACGCGTTCGACCCCGACGAAGCGCTCCACGTCGTACGGCGCCGAACGCACGCCGCCCCGCGGGTCGCCCTGGTTCTCGGAAGCGGCCTCGGCGTGCTCGCGGAGGGCGTGGCGTGGGAAGCCAGCATCCCCACCGCAGACATCCCCGGACTGCCGCGCTCCACCGTGCCGGGCCATTCGGGGCGGCTCCTCCTCGGGCGGTGGGCGGGACGTACGGTCGTGGTGGCGCAGGGGCGGTCGCACGGCTACGAGGGCTATTCCGCGGAGCAATTCACGCGGGTGGTGCGGCTCCTCTTCGCGCTCGGCGCGAGGGCGCTCGTGCTCACGAACGCGGCCGGCGGGATCGCGCCGCGCATGGCGCCCGGATCGCTGATGCTGATCGAGGACCAGGTGAATCTCCAGGCTCTCGCGCCGCTCCGGGCGCCCGCGGGGGCTCTGGCCGGCGGACTCGAGCGAGTCGAGGGCGCGCGTGGGCTGACGGCGCGTCCGACCTACGCCCCCGATCTCCTCGCGAAGGCGATGCGGGCCGCGACGGTCGCAGGCGTACGCGCGGAGCGCGGTGTGCTCGGCGTGATGCTTGGCCCGTCGTACGAGACGCCGGCCGAGATCCGGATGCTCGAGCGGATGGGAGCGGCCGCGGTTTGCATGTCGACGGGGGCCGAGACCGCGATGGCTTCCTCGCTCGACTTTCCGGTCGTGGGGATCTCCTGCGTGACGAACTGGGCCGCCGGCAAGAGTCCTCGGCGGCTGAGCCACGAGGAGGTCACGGGTGCGGTGGCCGCCACGGCTCCCGCGCTACGGCCACTGCTCGAGCGGCTGATCCTGGCTCTCGCCTAGCCGCCGGGCGACGCGGGGCACCTCATCGCGTTCTTCGCGGGGATGCTGCTGGACAAGCTCCTCAACGGATCGAGATCTTGAGGATCCGGTCTCCCGGCATCAGCCTCTCGACCACGTCGAGACCGGCCGCGACCTTCCCGAAGACGGTGTAGCGCCCCTCGAGCCGCGGCTGCGGCGAGAGCGTGATGAACCACTGGCTGCCTCCCGTGTCCTTCCCGGAGAGCGCCATGCCCACCGTTCCGGTCTCGTACGGGAGTGCGTTGTACTCGCAAGGGATCGCATAGCCGGGGCCTCCCCAGCCGTCGCCGCGCGGGCAGCCGTCCTGCACCACGAAGTTCGGCACCACGCGGTGGAAGAAGAGGCCGTCGAAGTATCCCGATCGCGCGAGCCGCGCGAAGTTCTCCACGGTCCGGGGGGCCGCCTTCGGATCGAAGGCGATCCGGACCGTTCCGCGCGAGGTCTCGACCACGGCCGACACCGCGGGCTTGTTCGGGATCGGATCCACCCGGAGCCGCGGCGCGGGCTCCGCCGCGACCGAGTCGGACGGCAGGCCGAGCGCGGTGGTCGCGATCTCGCGCACCCGGCGCTCGGGGTCCGAGCGGGCCGGGCGGAGCGCGTCGAGCGCGGGGCCCGTCTTGAGCGACGCGAGCGCGGTTGCGGCCGATGTGCGCACGTCCGAGGCCTCGGGATCGCCCGATCTCTGGAGGAGCCCCGCGAGCGCGGGAACCGAGGCGCTGTCGCCGAGCGTGCCCAGCGCCTCGGCGGCGGAGCACACGACGGTGAAGTCCCTCGACCCGAGGAGCCCGCGCAGGACCGGAACCGACGCGGCCGCGTCCGCCGGACGCGTGGCGAGGCCGGACGCGGCGCCGGCCGCCTGCGGCGGGTCGGTCGAATCGCGCGCGCGCGCGAGGAGCGGCTCGAGCGCGAGCGGCCCGCTCACGGGTCCGAGCGCCTCGACGAGGCTCGCCCGCAGGTAGCCCGGCAGGAGATCGATCGCCGGCGCGATCGCGGGGATCGCTCGCTCGCCGTAGATCTGGAGCATCGAGATCGCGGCCGCGTGGATCACGCCGGTCGCGCTGTCGTCGAGTGCGGCCTGGAGCCGCGAGATCGCCGTCGAGTCCCCCACCAGCCCCAGCGACGCCGCGGCCTCCCAGCGCACGTGCGGCTGGGGATCGCGGAGGAGAGGCACGAGCGATCGCGCGTCGCGGCGCGCGTGGAGCGCCCCCAGCGCGTG
>JAEHDN010000101.1 GCA_016880395.1 Candidatus Eiseniibacteriota bacterium | reverse complement strand
CGCGGCGCTCGAGGCGAGCATCTCCGACAGGTCCTGCCCCTGTCCGGCCGCCAGGGCGTAGCCCGGCGCCAGCGCGAGGGTCAAAAGCCCGAGGAGAGCGACTTTTAGAAAAGCTCGGTTGCGCATTGCATGTCCTCCCTCATTCGAAACTCATGGCAGCGAAGCGATCCGATGGAATTCGAGCTTTTACCCGACAACAGCCGACGACCGGATGCTCACCTCCTCTCGATCTCGATCTTTACGATCGTGTTCTCCATTTGATGTTCAAGCCTAATTCGTTCGTCGTCACTCATCCCTCAGGCGCCCGGTCGCATCGCGAGCGACTCGCGCATCGCGACGGCACGGGCAGAGGTGGGATTCCGTTCCAGGGCCAGATCGACCATGCGCCGGGCCTCGGCCGTGTTCCCGTCCTGGAGAGCCAGCGCGGCCAGGTTGAGGAGCGGGTCCACGAAGTCGCGGCGGCCATCGCTCGCGGCGCGGAACGCCTCGATGGCCCGCGTGCGCGAGCCGGAGGCGAGCAGGGCGACGCCGAGATCGTTCCGGATCTCGGCGTAGTACGGATTCTGCGCGAGCGCGGTCTCGAGCTGACGCCGCGCCATCGCGACGCCCGCGGGGCCGAACTCGTCGACGTGCGCCAGATAGAGACGGGCGAGCTGGTGACGCGTCACCGGATCGCTGCCGTTGGCGGCAATGGCGCTCTTGTAGGAAGCCTCGGCTTCCCGAAGCGCCGCGATCCCGCGCCCCCCACGGGCGGCAGCCAGAGCGGCATCGGCGCAACCGACCCAGTAGAGGTCGTTCCACGGCGCCAGCCGGGTCGCTGCGGTGCTACGTTCCGTCGCCCGCTCCACCTGGCCGGCCTGGAGCGCCGTGGTCGCGGCGCGCGCATCCGTGGCGGCGATCGCGCTCGTGGCGCTCAGCCCCGCGCCCAGGATCGCGACCGTCATGCCGGCCGCACCCATCCAACGGGCGCCGACCCGCGCCTCCTGTCGACGGGGCACGAACGCGGCGAGCAGGCCGAGATTGGCGGCGAGCAGTGTGCCGTGCGGCGCGAGCGCGAGGTTGTCCTCGAGGGCGCCGTGAATCAGGAGCGCCGCCACGGAGGCGATGAGACCGGCCGCCAGCGGACGAAGGTCGGGAGCCCCCGACCGGAGCGCGACGACTCCGGCCGCGAGGCCGAGCGTCGCGAAGACGAGGAGCGCGGCGAGACCCAGGACGCCACGCTCGGCCAGCGTCACGAGATAGACGCTGTGTGCCTGGTCGGCGGTGCGTGCGCCCTCCGCCTCGAGGCGTTTCAAGACAGATCCCTTGGCGCGGTCATATGCCTCGCGGAATGCGCCGATTCCCCACCCGAGCACCGGGCGCTCGGACGCGGCGCGAAGCGCGCCGGACCAGATCGCCCGCCGCATCGCACCGCTCCCCTCCCGCTCAGGATCGATCGGCAGATTCCAGCCGGGCGAGGTCGCGGGAGCCGGATGGAGCCGGGATAGCACCCCGGGGGCAAGCCAGATCGCCGGGATCGCCAGAGCGGCCACGGCCAGGCCGACCAGCATGCGGCTCGGTGCGGGACCAGGGTTCGTCGCGAGGATCACGGCGAGCGTGGCCAGGCCGGCCGCGAGGCCGACCCACGCGCCCCGGGAGTACGTCGCGACGATGCAGAGCGTGAGCCCGAAGACCGCCGCGAGGAGCGCGGCGCGAAGCATGCGGTCCTGGACCGCGAAGGAGAGCGCGATCGCCACGGGCACGACCGCGATCAGGTATCCACCGAGACGGTTGGGCTGGCCGAAGGGGCCCAGGGCGCGTCCGGGGTACGGATTGCCTGGAGGGAGAATGTCCGGACGGAAGTGCTGCGCGAGCCCGAACGCCGCGACGGGAACGGCCGCGAGCACCTCGAGGAGGGCGATCGATCGGAGAAGACGGTTGCCCCGCAGTAAGAAGGCCGCGGCGAGAAAGAGTCCAGCGATGGCGGACAGGTTGAGCATGGCTTCGAGACTCTTGCCCCGATGGACCGAGAACGCGGCCGACAGGAGCGATACGGCGATGAGGAGCATGGCTCCCGCCGCCGCGCGCGCCGCCCATCGACTGCCGACGAGCATGCCTCGTACGGCGCCGAAGGAGACGGCGAGAAGCGCCGCGAGACCCAGGACGCGAAACGCGAGCTGGATCCACGGTGTCTCAGCGCCGAGCACCCACGGCGTGAAACCAAGCGCCGCGACCAGTGTAGTAGACGCTAGTAGGGACAAGCGACTTCCGCCGACATGCAACTGAGGCTTCCCTTCGGAAGACCTCATCCTGCCTCCAGTTCGGAAGGTCCCTATCTAAGTGTCGTCTGAGCGCAGATTTAGTGCAAAAACCAGTATACCAACCCGCTCCCCCCGAGTCAACTAAAAAAGCTTTACAGTGTTAGGGGCGTCTTCAGCCTACTGCTTTGTGTCGTCAGTTTTTTCGGTCGAGGGGCTGCTGAACCGCCTCGGGCTGGACCAGCCGGAGGGGGGCAAGGTGCTCGCGGACGGCGAAGTAGGTCCCGAGGACCACGAGCGGCAGGAGCTGGGTGAGGTGATAGAGGATCGCGAAGGCCAGCGCCTCGGGCCCCTTGATGGCAAGGAACGAGAGCCCCACGACGCAGGCCCATTCCATCACCCCGATGAAGCCGGGGGACGAAGGCAGGGAGATCCCGACGCAAACGATGAAGGTCAGGAGGAAGGTCGACCAAATCGGCAGGTGGAGACCAAGGCTCCGCCCCACCATGAGAAAGATCGCGCTGCTCACCACCCAGGAGGCCGCCGACCAGAAGGCCCCCTCGGCCAGGAGTCCCGGCCGCCCGACGATCTGGATCCCCACGCCGAACGCTGAGACCGCCGAGGCGAACCGCCCCTTCATGCGGTCCGGCACCCTGGCCATGACCCCTGTCCGAAGCCGGCTCGACCGGCCGCGCGCCGCGTTCAGGACCCAGATCCCGCCCCCCACGAGAACCGCGAGCCCGATCGTCGCGTAGCCGCTCCATCGAAACCAGGCCGGCACCGGCGCAAACAGCAGCGACAGCGCCCAAAAAATACCCAGGAAGACGAGGTCCATGATGCGCTCCACGGCGACCGAGCCGAGGACAGCCGCGGTGGAGATTCGCTCCGAGCGCGCGAGCGCAAAGGCGCGCACCAGCTCGCCGAGCCTCGCGGGCAGCACGTTGATGGCCAGGAAGCCGATCATGTTGGCGCTGAAGAGACGCCCGACCGTCGGCTTGGCGTGGGGCGCGAGGAGAGCGCGCCAGCGCAGCGAGCGCAGCCAGTAGACGACGACGGTGAGAAGGTTCGCGCCGAGGAACCATGGGATCGACGCGTGCCCCACGGCCCGCACCGCCTCCCCCACGTCGATCGACCGGCCGATCATCACGATCGCGGCGGCGCTCAGCGCGAGCCCGACCACGACCAGGATCAGCCGCGAGGGGCTCATACCGGAGACCGCCGACCGAGATAGAGCGCGGCGAGGAGCGGGATCCAGATCTCGTGCGGCCCCACGAAGGAATGCCCCTTCCCGCCCGCGAGGAGGGGGCGCTCGAGGACGTTCTTCTCGGGCCGGTAGTGGCGGATCTGATCGAAGTTGGCCGCCGTGAACCGGGCAGCCTCGTGTCCGAGGTTCCGCACCGTGGAGAGCGCCTTCAGGAAGACCTCGGGCAGGATCACGGCGGATCCGAAGTTGAGCACCACGCCCCCTTCGAGATCGCGGAGGGCGGCCGCAAAGACGCGAAAGTCGCGGTGCGTCGCCGCTCCCGTCGTGGCCCCGTCGAACGACGGGTGCTGGTGCACCGTGTCGGTCCCGATCGCGACGTGCACGGTGAGCGGGATCCCGAGCGCGGCGGCGCGCGCGAGGAGGCTGATCGACGCATGCGGCGCGTCGGCCTCGTTCAGGAAGTCGCCGAGCGACTCCCCCATCCCTTTCTCGCCCTTGGCCCCTTCGAGGACTGCCAGGTTCATGAGGGCCGGGGTCTCTTCCACCAGGCCGAACTGCCCCGCGCCGAGCGTCTCCTCGACCGGCTCCGACGTGGTCCCCCAGAGGGCGATCTCGAAGTCGTGGATGGCCGCGGCTCCGTTCATGGCGATCGCCGTGAACGCTCCGGCCTCGAGGAGCGCGAGGAGCGGGCGCTGGACGCCGGTCTTGATCACGTGGCCGCCCAGCATCGCGACGCAGGGTCGTCCGTCCGTGCGCGCGAGCACCCAGGCCTGGATCAGCTCGCGGAGCGCGGCGCCCGCGAGGAGATCCGGAAGGAACTGATCGAACGCTCCGACCGGCGCGTCGGGATCGGGCGCGGGCGCGAACTGCTCGATCCGGACCTTGGTCGGTCGCTTGGCGACCGGGATCGTCCGGACCGCGCCGAGGTCGATCTCGGGATGGCGGCTCATCGGGGAGCGCTCAGCGCCGGCCCGGGAACGCGAGCCTCATGTCCGTCAGGCTCACCGAGATCGATCCGATCGGGATCTTGCTCTTCACGAGCACCGGCAGGCGGCGCGCATCGTCCGTCAGCCAGACGAGGATGCTCCCCTTGGATTTGAATACGCCCTCCGACTTGAGGATCGGCTCCACGAGCACGCAGTCGAACTTGCCAGCCGGCACCTCGACGCGCTCCCGTCCGTGGACCTTCACGACCATCTCGTAGCTCTTCTGGTTGTCGTGCGTCGGGATCGACAGGACCGCCCCGTCGGGCAGGGGCAGCGTGCGCACATAGTAGAATGCGGAGAGCACGTCGTGCACGCGCGCCGGCACGTCCAGCGTCTTGCCGTCATCGTAGCGCGCCTTCCGGCTCGCTTGGTCGAAGCGGACGTCCACGTCCTTCTTGTAGCCCCCCTCGCGCAGATGCTTCACGAACCGGACCGAATAGAGGGACTCCGCGTCGACGAAGGACTCCGCGCGGTCGCGCACCTTGTAGAACTTCGAGACGAAGGAGTTCGACTCCGCCTTCGTGACGAT
>JAEHDN010000100.1 GCA_016880395.1 Candidatus Eiseniibacteriota bacterium | reverse complement strand
GAGATCTGCCCTCTCCGCTCCACGTAGAAAGCGTGCGGCGAGAGACATCCCTCCTGATCGTAGAGGGACACGTCGTGCGCGGCGCGGACCGCCAGCGCCCGGATACCGCCAAAGGTCAGCGCCCTCCGCTCGACGTAGCCCACCGACACCTTCGGTCCGTGCAGGACCACCGAGGCCCCCGGCATCGCCTGGCGCCTCACGCTTCCCATCGCTTCCTCGCCGCCAAATGCGAGCACCGCGGGGGCAACGCCCAGGACCGTACGATCGAGGCCGCCCGTCCCCCCTTTCCACCACACCACGGCCAGGCACGCGCCCAGCTTTTCGTCCACCTCGGCTATGGTGCGGGCGAGAAGCGGCGCGAAGAGTGGCTCTCGCGCGGACGTCTTCGCGAGCAGCGCGGCCTTGAGGAGAAGCGCCGAGAAGATCGGCCAGACCGGCAGCATGGGAACGTTGCCCGCGTAGATCTGGAGCATCCACTCGGGGCCGTGTGCGCGTCGGAGGTGCCTCTTCGCGTCCTCGGCGGGACGGTCGAGCATGGCCGACGAGCCAAGCTCCGCCGCGATCCATCGTCCCAGGCCGCCCCGCGCGAGCGGCTGGAAGGCGTCCTCGATCGACCGCTCCAGCATGGGGGCGGTGAACCGGCCGAACGCCGCGAGCGATTCCACCGCTTCGCGCCGCGCCGAATCCCGCGGATCGAGGAAGCGCCGCGCCACACGATCGAGCGAGCGGAGGATCTCCTGGATCGGGCGCGTCGCGAGGTTCGTCGCGCGCGCCTCGCGTAGGACCTCGATCCACCGGAGGAGGTCGTCGTTCTGGACGACGGGCAGGTGCAGCTCGAGGGCTTCGTGCGCGGGGCCGAATCGCTGCACCGTGGTCTCGAGCCCCTCCTCGAGGCCGAGCGGAAGGTAGAAGGCCGGGTTCACACGTCCCGCCCCGGGCCGGGGGCGCGGCCGGCGCTCTCCCGCTCGAGGAACCGCTCGAACGTGAGCGAGCAACCCCGAGCCTCGGCCCCGGAGAGCCGGCCCTCGAGCCGGACCCGATCACCGACGCGCGCTCCCACGTCTTCCGTCTGCACCGCGAACGGGGTCTCGACGTTCGCCAGGTCGTAGTGCACGAGAAGCCCCCGCTCGCCCTCGGGCCGCTCCTCGAGTGTCTCCGGATCGAGCACGCGCGTCCGCACCCAGGGTGGAATCTGCTTCCCCGGCAGCGCGGGTCTCTCCTCCCGATGCGCGCGGAGCGAATCGTCGTAGAACTGAGTCCCGAGCTCGGCCATTCCATATTCATTTACCAGATGCGTCGGGGGAATGCCCAGCGCTCGATCGAGCGCCTCCTCGACCTCGGCGCGCGTGAACTCCGCGCGGAGGCCCTTGGCCCCGCCCGTGTCCATGACACGGGAGCCGGACGGTAGAGCCAGACGGCGCCCCGCAGCTTCCAGCCGCTCGGCATGGGCCATGAGGAGAAGCGTCGTGCCGATCACGAGGACGGGAGTGGCAGAGCCCTCCGCGGAGGCGAGCGTTCGGTCGGCGAGGTCCCAGTCGGGCCGGCCGCCACGCACGATCCAGACGCCGCCGGTCGCAAGGCGAGTCACGACGACGTCGGCCATGAACCAGAGGGAGGATCGCGGCGCTTCGGCACGCGTTGGACCGAACACGACGGCCGGAAGGGTCGCACCGTCGGGAAGGAGGTGTCTCTGGAACGACTCGAGAAGCGATGTCTCGTAGCCCGTGGTGTCCGCGAGCCGAATGCGACCCGGACGGGAGATCGTGGTCCCGCTCGTCTCGAAGACGACCCGCTCCGAGCCGCTCGCGCTCGACGCGAGATCGTGCGATTTGAACGCCGAGGCCGGCACCGGCGGGATCGCGCGCCAGTCGCGCACGCCGGCCGGATCGAGGCCGAGATGGCGCACGTACGCGCCGTACGCCGCGATGCTCCGGACCTGCGCGGTGAAGCGCTCGAGCGCGAGCGCGGCGAATCGCTCCTCGCGCATCGCCGGGCTGAGCGGAAGCCACGCCTCGTAGCGGAGCCAGGCCACGTGGGAGCGCGGGACCATCGCGCCTACCGGTTCCATGCGATGGCCGCGGCCTCGGACGGCGTCCGGGCGATGCGGACGAGCGCTCGCGCCTGCTCGCCGAACTCGAAATGGCGGTCGAGACAGTCGAGGAGAGTTTCCCACGGGCCGGCCAGGAGCACGAGCCGGTCGGGCGCGTCCTCGCGGCCGTGGAGGACAAGGGTCCAAACCCAGAAGAGCTCGTTGAACGTGCCGATGCCGCCTGGAAGGGCGATCGCGCTCCGCGCTCCCTTGAGGAGGCACTCGACGCGAGCGTGGAGGTCCGGCGAGTCTTCGACTTCGGTGAGATCGGGGCAAGGGGTCCGGGCACCGAGGAACCACCCGATCGTGCAGCCGACCACGCGTCCTCCCTCCTCCTTGGCCCCGGCCGCGACCCCCTCCATGACGCCGCCGTACCCGCCGCACCGGATCTCCGCCCCCAGGCGCGCCAGCTCCCGGCCCAGTTCGCGCGCATTCCGGTACGCGCTCGAGGAAGGGGGTGCTTGGCTGCTCCCGAAGACGGCCACCGCGTCGCGCTTCATGGCGGCCAGTATACGGCGGACGGAGGGCGTCCGCGGACGAGTCGTGCTACCATGACGTTCGTGAACGCGAAGCACGCGGCCGGCCGGAGCCGCTCCTCCCGTATCGTTCGGATCGCCCTCGCCCAGGTCAACACGACGGTCGGCGACCTGCCTGGAAACACCGCGCGGGTGCTGGACTTCCTCGGACGTGCGCGCGGGATGGGGGCGGAGATCGTCGCGTTCCCGGAGCTGGTCCTGACCGGCTACCCGCCCGAGGACCTCCTCTTCCGTCCCGAGTTCATCGACCAGAACATGGCGGCCCTCGACGAGGTCGTGCGCGCGACGCGCGGCATCACGGCGATCGTCGGGTTCGCCGAGCGCGCCGGGGACCTCTACAACGCGGCCGCGATCGCGCACGACGGCGAAATCGCCGGCATCTGCCGGAAGGCGCACCTCCCGAACTACTCCGTCTTCGACGAGTTCCGCTACTTCCGTCAGGGCCGCACTCCATTCGTCCTGACGCGCGGCCCGCTCACCTTCGGCGTGAACATCTGCGAGGACATCTGGCTCCCGTCGAATCCGACCCAGCTCGCGGTGTACGGTGACGCCGAGCTGGTGATCAACCTTTCCTCCTCGCCGTTCCACATGGGCAAGAGCGTCGCCCGGGACCGCATGCTCGCGACCCGCGCGATGGACGGCGTCTCGCTGGTCGCGTTCGTGAACACCGTGGGTGGGCAGGACGAGCTGGTCTTCGACGGCAACAGCCGCGTCTTCGGGCCGCGCGGCGAGTGCCTGGCGCGAGCCAAGGCGTTCGAGGAGGACCTGCTCGTGATCGATCTCGACCTCGACCAGGTGTTCAGCGCGCGCCTCAAGGATCCGAGAACCCGCGAGCTGTCGCAGCGGGAGGACGCCGGATCTCCACTCCCGATCGTGCCGCTCTCGCGGCTGGCCGAGCCCGAGCGCGCGCCCCTGAAGCCGCTTCCCGTGCGGACGCCGGACGGGCCGGAGGAGGTGTACGAGGCGCTCGTGCTCGGAACGCGCGACTACGTCCGGAAGAACGACTTCGCGCACGTCCTGCTCGGCTTGAGCGGCGGCATCGACTCGGCGCTCACCTGCTCGATCGCCGTCGACGCGCTCGGCGCGTCCTCGGTCACGGGCGTGTTCATGCCCTCGCCCTTCACGGCCGCGGCGAGCGGCGAGGACGCGTCCGCGCTCGCCGCCAACCTCGGGATCCAGATGCTCACGCTGCCGATCGCCGAGGAGATGGAGGCGTACCGGAAGGCGCTCGCCGCCGTGTTCTCGGGCATGCCCGAGGACGTGACCGAGGAGAACCTCCAGTCGCGCATTCGGGGGAACGTGCTCATGGCGCTCTCGAACAAGTTTGGGTGGCTGCTTCTCACGACCGGGAACAAGAGCGAGTACTCGGTGGGCTACACGACGCTCTACGGCGACATGGCGGGCGGCTTCGCGGTGCTGAAGGACGCGCCGAAGACGCTCGTGTACGAGCTGGCCCGGCACCGGAATGTCGCGGCGGGCGGCCGGGCGTGGATCCCGGAGCGCACGGTGACGCGCGAGCCGACGGCGGAATTACGTCCCGGCCAGAAGGATACCGATTCCCTGCCGCCGTACGACGTGCTCGATCCGATCCTCAGGGCCTACGTCGAGGAGGACTGGGAGGTGGAGCGGATCGTCGCGATGGGCTACGATCGTTCCCTCGTCCAGCGCGTCGTGCGCCTGGTCGACCGGGCGGAATACAAGCGCCGTCAGGCGCCTCCGGGCATCCGGATCACTCCGCGAGCCCTCGGCAAGGACCGCCGGCTGCCCATCACCAACCGCCACCAGCCGTGGCGCGATTGACCCGTGACCATCACCCGTGGATCTTCGTCTGAAGGGGGGCAGCACCGAGCCATGAATCCGGACGTCTATCAGGCCGCGGCCGCATCGGCGCTCACGACCAACGACTACGTCCTCGAGTGGATCGCGGAGAACGCGCAGCGCTGCCAGCCCGACGCGATCGAGTGGTGCGACGGCTCCGAGGCCGAGAAGCGCCGTCTCACCGACCGCGCGGTCGAGCAGGGCGTGCTCATCCCGCTGAACCAGAAGAAGCGGCCCGGCTGTTACCTCCACCGCTCGGACGCGAACGACGTGGCGCGCGTGGAGCACCTTACCTTCATCTGCACGCCGACGAAGGAGGAGGCCGGCCCGACCAACCACTGGATGGCCCCCACCGAGGCGTACGCCAAGCTGGCCACGCTTCTCGAGGGCTCGATGCGCGGGCGCACGATGTACGTCGTGCCCTACGTCATGGGCCCGCTCGGCTCCCCCTTCTCCAAGATCGGCATCGAGCTGACCGACAGCGTCTACGTCGCGCTCTCGATGCGCATCATGACGCGCATGGGGAAGCAGGCGCTCGATCTCCTCGGCGACTCGAACGACTTCAGCCGCGGCGTCCATTCCATGCTCGACGTGAACCCGGACCGGCGTTTCATCTGCCACTTTCCCGAGGACAACACGGTCTGGTCGGTCGGCAGCAACTACGGCGGGAACGTGCTCCTCGGGAAGAAGTGCCTCGCACTCCGGCTCGGCTCCTACCTGGGACGGCGCGAAAACTGGATGGCGGAGCACATGCTGATCCTCGGCGTCGAGAGCCCCGAGGGGCAGACGACGTACGTCGCGGCCGCCTTCCCGAGCGCGTGCGGCAAGACCAACTTCGCGATGCTCATCCCGCCGCGCCGCTTCCAGGGATGGCGCATCTGGACGGTCGGCGACGACATCGCGTGGATGCGGGTCGGCGCGGACGGAAAGCTCTGGGCCATCAACCCCGAGGCCGGCTATTTCGGCGTGGCGCCGGGCACCGGCCCTCAGTCGAATCCGACGGCGCTCCGGCTCGTGGAGCGAGACACGATCTTCACGAACGTGGCGATGACCGAGGACGGCGACGTGTGGTGGGAAGGCCTGACCGATCGACCGCCCTCTGGGCTCACCGACTGGCATGGGCACAAGTACGATCCCGCGTCGGGCAAGCCGGCCGCGCACCCCAACAGCCGCTTCTGCGCGCCCGCGACGAACAATCCGTTCCTGTCCAAGCGAATCAACGACCCCGAAGGGGTTCCGATCTCCGCGCTCGTCTTCGGCGGGCGGCGGGCCACGACGATCCCGCTCGTGCTCCAGTCCTTCAACTGGATTCACGGCGTGTACATGGGCGCCACCATGGGGTCGGAGACGACCGCGGCCGCCACCGGCAAGGTCGGCGTGGTGCGGCGCGACCCGATGGCGATGCTCCCCTTCTGCGGCTACAACATGGGCGACTACTTCTGCCACTGGCTCGAGATGCGCGCCCGGATTCCCTACCCGCCCAAGATCTTCATGGTGAACTGGTTCCGCAAGGGTCCGACCGGATCCTTCGTGTGGCCGGGCTACGGTGACAACATGCGGGTCCTCAAGTGGATCGTGGACCGCGTGCTGGGCTCGGTCGGAGGACGGGAGACGCCGGTCGGATGGGTGCCGCGCGAAGGGGACCTCGATCTCTCGGGCATGTCGATTGCGAGCGAGGACTTCATGGAAGCGACGGCCGTGCGCCCCGAGGAGTGGAAGGAGGAGATCCGCCTGCAGGGCGAGTTCTTCCGCACGCTCGATCCCTACATGCCGCGCGCGCTGGAATTGCAGCGGGAGTTGCTGATGAGCGCGGTCGAGATGGGCGCTCCGGACGGACGGGGGCGTACGCCCTAGACGCGGTTCGTACCGCGCGCCGCCTGGCCTAGCGCAGCAGGATCACCGGCACGGCGGGAGCGCTCGCGTCAGCCTCCGCGGGGCCGCGGGCGCGAACCCAGTAGCGGCCCGAGGCCACGCGGCGCCCGCTCTCGTCGCGTCCGTCCCACTCCACCTGCATGGACGTCGCTCCGCCGCCATCCCCCGCTATCGTCCGCACCCTCCGACCGTTCACGTCGAACATGTCGAGCACGAATCGTCCGAGTCCGGGAAGCGTGCTTGCGCTCGAAGCGGCAAACCCCCGCCCCGGGTGCACCTGGATCCGCACGCGCCCGGAGGCCGGGTTGGGTGAGATCGAGAGCGTCGTGAAGGGCGGCGGCAGCGGCTCGATCTCCACGGAGGTGATCGGGGCGTTCCCCGGCCGGAGCGCGAGGAGGCGCGACCCGTCGCACGCGAGGAGCTCCGGGAGCGGCCCTGTGGTCGGCTTGAACGATGCCGCGCTCACGGCGCTCGACGGCGTCTCATGCGCGGCAACCTCGAGCGGCGAGCCCGTCGCCGTCCACGGCGCGAGCCGCGCAAGCGCGACCGGCGCTGTGTAGGGGGAGGGTGCGCCCGGCAGGATTCGATCGAGATAGGCAGCCCCCGGTGCGCGCAGCAGCGCGATCCCCAGGCTTCCCATCGCCGCTGCGAGCGTTCCGGTCCACGCTCCCGCAGCGCCGATCGCGGAGCCGAGCGTCTGCTGCGCGAGCACGAGAGACGGCGCGCCGCCGCGCGGCGCGCGCACGATCTGGAGGCCGCCGGCGGAGGCCGCGACCGCCACGTACACGCTGTCTCTTGTGTTGCTGACCCATGCGAGATCGCGCGCGTACGGGGTTCCCCACACGCTAGAGAGCGCGACCGTGCCGCGGGGCGTGAACGTGACCGCGGCCGGCGTCCCGCCCGAGGCCGTGAGCGAATAGACGGCGACGCCCCCCGTGCCGTCGGCGATCGCGAGGTCGGGCGCCGTGTCGCCGCGCAGCTCGAGATCCAGAGCGCTGCCCGGCGTCCCGAGCGTGCCCGCCGTGTAGGGCGGCTGGGCCGGATCGAGTGCGGCGCCGAGATCGATGGCGACGACCCCCTGCCCCGTCCCGGCCACGACCGATACCGGGTCGTACGAGGCCGACACCGGCACCGCACCGCTGTCCGCATCGGCGACGAGCGCGACCACGCGTCCCGACGGCGCGCTGAACCACGCCACGTCCGTCGCGAACCCCGACACGGGAATCGTGCGGAGGATCCGGTCGTCGATCCCGTTCATGTCGACGTCGAAGAAGTCCTCCCACGTGCCGAACGTCGGGTCCTCGACGGTGGTGAGGTCGAGGAGCATCAGCCCCGCGCGTCCCGCCGCACAGAGTCCCACGTCGAGCGTGTCGCCCGGCCCGCGCGCGAACTGGGGCACCACCGCGATCGACGCCGCGTAGGATGGGATCCGGATCGTCCCCACCCACCGATCGTCCGCGCCGTCGCCGGCCGAGTCCACGGGGCCGATCGAATCCGTGGACACATCGCGCACCACGCGCACGCCGGTGAGTCCGGTGGGGACGAGCCACTCTCCACGCGAGGGGAAGAGCGCGGCACCGTCGCGCCCCAGGATGCCGTCGTCCCCGGTCAGCACGCCCGCGGGGACGAGCGCGGTCGGCACCGTGCCCGACGCCGTGGAGAGGGCATAGCCCTGCGCGTTCGAGATCCCGCCGGCGCTCGTGACGCTGAGCTGGACCGCGTTCAGGTTCCCCGCGTACGCGTTCGACGCGATCGTCGTCGGCGCCGAGATCGCGATCGTGCCGCCGCCGGGCAGCGTGGCGAGTGCGGGCGGCGGGGAGCCGGGGAAGAGAGCCCCCTGATTGTTGGGGTCGGGATTGAAGCGCCCGCCGGTCAGAGCGATCTGCTCGGACGTGCCGGTCAGGCTGTGCACCTGGAACGAGACCGATCCCGCCACGCCCGCGGCCGCCGCGAACACGGCGGGGACGGGCTTCACCTCGGGGCGGCCGCCGGTCGCGGCCTGGATCGTCGCGCTCACCTTCGCGGCTTGCGAGCCGCCGATCGCGTGGAGCAGAACGACGTTGAGAACCGAGATGCCGAGGGCCGTGTCGGGCACGCTCACGGTCAGATTCACGGTCCCCACGGTACCCGCCGGCACGAAGATGGATCCGGCGCCGGGACTCACGCCGAGGGTGAACTGGCCGCTCGCGGCCGCGCTCCATGTCAGGTTCGCGGGCGCGCCGCTCGCGAAGATCGTAATCGGGAGCGTGTGCACGCTGCTCGGCGCGAGGCACGCGCCAGGGAGCACGGCCGCCACCGGGCGTGGCGGAATCCAGTCGTAGGCCGCGGATGGAACGGGAGCGAGCGCGAGCGCGAGAAGGAGGAACGAGGCGATCCGGCCGAGCGCGGTCACCCGGGAGCCGATGCGTGCCTGACCGGCGACATCGTGGGGGGCCAAGGTGCGAGGTGACGCCATCGAGCCTTTCGAGAACGAAGCGGGGGGCCGGTCACCGGCACCGGCCCCCCACGAGCCTACGTCAGGAAACGACTACTTGAGAATCGTGATCCGCGAATCGTCCCGGTACGAGCTGCCGACGTTGAGCCGGGCGAAGTAGTTGCCCGACGCCACGCCGCGACCCTGCTCGTCCCGGCCGTCCCACACCGCCGTGTATGGACCCGGCGACTGGACGCCGCTCACGAGCGTGCGGACGAGCCGCCCGTTGACGTCATAGATCCGGAGCCTCACGTCCTGCGCTCCCGCGCTCCTCGGAATCACATAGAGGAGCTTGGAGATCGGGTTCGCCGGATTCGGGCCCCCGTTCGCGAACAGGAACCGATCCGGGTCCGTGCCGCGCATGGCCATCGCCAGATTGGCGGCAGGCGCGACGGAGGTCACCAGTTTGTACGTCGCAGGCGTCGGTACCCGCGGAGCGCTGCCCGCGGCCGCGTCGGATCCGTAGAAGTCGGTGACCAGAATGAGGAATTTCCGCGGAGCCTTGCCGCTCGCGTTGCCCGCGGGTGGCGGCACCGTGTACACGATCTTCGGATCGAGCCCGGTGAAGTCGTCGCTGAACGCCACGACCTCGCCCGTCACATCGATCAGGAACATCACGTAATCCGGGTCATTGCGGCCATCCAGCGACCCGATGTGGGTCGCCGCCGCCGTGATCGTCTCGCCCGGCTTCGCGGTCAGGCTGTAGTAGTCCCGATCGCCCGCCGGCTGATAGGTCACATTCATGCTGTCCGTCGGGGAGGCCAGGATCGTGGCGATGCCCTTGTCCCCGTTCGGCTCGCGCGCATCCTCGGCGATGCCGGGGATCGTCACGCTCGACGTGAGGCTCCGATTGCCGAACTTGTCCACCACCTGGGTGGAGTAGATCGCGGGTACCGTACTCGACGGCGGCGGAGTGAGCTTGATGCTCGGGGCTCCCGCCCCGCCGCTCGCGGCGATCGAGTAGGTGCCGGGAGGTCCCAGCGGGCGCATGACCAGATCCACGTGATCGAGCGAGTTGTTCGGGAGGCTGAACTTGTCCTCACGAACATCGGCCGGCTTGATATACGTGAATTCCATGTCCGTCGAGCGTCGGTTGCCGCCCAGATTGGAGGCCGCCTTGATGGGCACCTCGCTGGCATCGGCGAGCTGACAGCGCATGCTCACGACGAGATTCGTCGTGACGAG
>JAEHDN010000099.1 GCA_016880395.1 Candidatus Eiseniibacteriota bacterium | reverse complement strand
GCCGACTGCCACATCATCCGCGCGATGCGCGGCATGGCGCCCCCCGCCGAGGCCACGCGCGAGGCGGAGGAGGCCGCGCTCAAGGCGCTCGCGCTGGACGATTCCGTGGCCGAGGCGCATACGGTCCTGGGAGCGATTCGAGCTCAACAGCTCCGGCCGGCCGACGCCCTCCGGGAGCTGAAGCGCGCGACCGAGCTCAACCCGGGGCTCGCGGACGCCTATCAGACGCTGGGGCGCGTCCTCTACTGCGCCGAGCGCTACGCCGAGGGGCAGGAAGCCATGCTCCAGGCGCTCCGCCTCGATCCGATGTCGATGATCATCCACACCTCGGTCGGCGACGCCTACTACTATTCCCGCGATTACGAGCGGTCGCTCGTGTACTACCGCAAGGCCACCGAGCTCGACCCGCGCTTCGACGGGGCGCACACGGATCTCGCGCGCTCCCTCGAGGCCCTGGGCCGCTTCGACGAGTCACGGAAGGAGTACGAGCAGGGACGGCTTCTGAGCGGAGGCGTCGCGGGACCCTCGTTCGGGCTCGCGCACCTCGCGGCGAGCAGCGGGAACATCGACGAGGCGAGGCGCATGCTCGGCGAGCTGACCGAGGCGCGATCGCGCCGCGTCGTGTCGGCGTGGGGCATCGCCGCGCTCCATGCCTCGCTCGGGGACATCGAGGAGGCGTTCGACTGGCTCGAGACGGCGGTGCGCGAGCGGGCGACCGGGCTCGTCTTCCTGCGGGTGCATCCGCGGCTCGACCCGATCCGCCACGATCCGCGCCATGCCGCGCTCGTCAAGCGGCTCGGGCTGGACGCGATCTGAGCGCGGCGGCTCCGCGCGCCTCTCTGGCGCCGGTCCCGCTTACCCCAGTCCGTAGAGCGGTCGGTACTTCCCTTCCAGATAGGCCATGTAGGGATCGACGGAGAGATCGCTTCCCGTCACCCGCCGCACCAGCTCGTCCGGGGTGAACTTGGAGCCGTGCCGGTACACGTTCTCCCGAAGCCATCCGTGGAGCGTGCCGAATGCGCCGCGCCGGATCTCGTCCGGAATGCCGGGATGCGCCTTCACCGCGGTGGCGAAGAACTGGGCCGAGAGGATGCTCCCGAGCGTATAGCCCTGGAAGACGCCACCGATCAGCCCGTGGTACCAGTGGACGTCCTGGAGCACGCCGTCCCGGTCGCTCGGCACCGGGAGTCCGATCGACTGCTCGAACCGGTCGCGCCAGACGCGCGGGAGGTCGCGCACCGCGACCCTGCCCTCGAGGAGATCCAGCTCCAGGTCGAACCGGAGCATGACGTGGAGGTTGTAGGTCACTTCGTCCGCGTCGGTGCGAATGAGAGAGCGTTCCACGCGGTTGATCGCGCGATGGAACGGGTCCAGCTGGACGCCGCCGAGCTGCGCCGGCATCGCCGCCTGGAGCCGCGGGTAGAAGTGCTCCCAGAAGCCCCGGCTCCGCCCCACGAGGTTCTCCCACAGTCGCGACTGGCTCTCATGTATTCCGGCCGAGGCCCCGGTGGCGAGCGGCGTCCCGTCGAGCCGGGGATCGATGCCCATCTCGTAGAGCGCGTGGCCGCACTCGTGGAGGGTCGAAAAGAGCGAGTCGGTGAGGTCATCCTCCCGCCAACGCGTGGTGATGCGCACGTCCCCGTGCGCGAAGCGGGTCATGAACGGATGCCGCGTGAGGTCCTGGCGGCCGCGGTCGAAATCGAAGCCAAACGTGCGGATCACCTCGAGCCCAAAGGCGAGCTGCGTCTCGAGGGGCGCCCGCCGCTTGAGGCAGGAAGCATCTGCCTGGGGTCTGGAGGCGATGGCCTCCACGAGCGGCTCGATTCTCCGCCTGAGCCCATGGAACAGCTCACGGACCGAGGCGGCCTTCATGCCGTGGTCGTAGAAGTCGATGAGCGGATCGGCGATGTGGTCGTAGCCCGGATAGCACTCGGCCGTGCGTCGTGACAGCTCGAGCGTCTTCTCGAGATGCGGCCGAACGCTCTCGAAATCGTCGGCCGGCCGGGCGACCGTCCAGGCCTGGTAGCTGACCGCTGCATGCTCCTCCGTCTCCGCCACGAGCGCCGTCGGCAACCGCACGTCGCGATCCCAGCGATGCCGCGTGACGCGGACGAGCGATGCCTCGTCCGACTCGAACGGAAGCGACGCGGTCTCCCGCGCCGCGGCGTCGAGGAGCCGGCCGGTTTCGGCATCGATGAAGCGCTCGTGGGCGAGCCCGGACAGCGTGGCGATCTGGCGCGCGCGTGCGCCGGCGCCTGCGGGCGGCATGTAGGTGGTCTGGTCCCAGCGCAGCACGGACGCAGCACGGCTCAGATCGTCGATCTCGGTCAGACGCTGCTTCAACGCGCGGAGCGCTACCATGGACACTCCCGTGGGGATGTGGATGGAGACGAGTGGATGGAGACGAGTCGAGGAGTATACCGGGGCATGAGACCCCCGTCACCCCGGAGGGGCGCCGACCTCTCCCACATCGCGGCTATCCGTTGATCGTGGCCATCCCAGGTTCGGGGTAGCGGGTTCCGGCGGTCACCCCCCGCGGCGCGACCTCGTCGATCCGGTGCATGTCCTCCACCGTGAGCGTCACAACGAGCGCCTTCACGTTCTCCTCGAGATAGGCGCGCCGCTTGGTCCCCGGGATCGGGACGATGTCGCTCCCCCGGAACAAGAGCCAGGCCAGGGCCAGCTGGGACGGGGTGCAATTCTTCTCGCGCGCGATCTCCTCGACGCGCCGGACGAGGTCCAGGTTCCTCTGGAAGTTCTCACCCTGGAAGCGGGGATGGTTGCGCCGGAAGTCGTCCTCCGGCAGATCCTCCGCTTTCCGGAAGCGGCCCGACAGGAAGCCTCTCCCCAGGGGACTGTAGGCGACGAACCCGATCCCAAGCTCCCGGCAGGCGGCCAGGGCGCCCTCCTCGGGGTCGCGGGTCCAGAGGGAGTACTCGGTCTGGAGCGCCGTGATCGGGTGGACGCGATGCGCCCGGCGGATGGTGTTCGGAGCGGCCTCCGAGAGACCGAGATGGCGAATCGTCCCCGCGCGCTCCAGCTCGGCCATCGCACCGACCGTGTCCTCGATGGGGACCGTCCGGTCGACGCGGTGCTGGTAGTAGAGATCGATGTGGTCGACGCCCAGGCGCTCGAGCGAGGCATCGCACGCCTGGCGCACGTACTCGGGCCGGCCGTTCTGGCCGATCCACTTCCCGTCGGGTCCGCGCATGTTCCCGAACTTGGTCGCGAGCACCACCTGCTCGCGCCGCCCGCGGATCGCCCGGCCGACGAGCACCTCGTTCGTGTACGGCCCGTACACGTCCGCCGTGTCGATCAGCGTGATGCCCAGGTCGAGCGCGCGGTGGATCGTGGCGATCGACTCCGCGTCGTCCGTCCGTCCGTAGAACTCCGACATCCCCATGCAGCCGAGCCCAAGAGCCGAAACCTCGAGTCCCCTCGTGCCCAGAGTCCGCTTCGGAATCATGATCGCTCCTTTCAGGCGGGCCGCCGCGCCGCGGAGCGGGGACCCGAGTGGATGGTCAAGTCTTCGACAGGTCGCCTCGCGACGGCGATGAGATGCGCGCTCACACCCAGGATGGAAGGCTCCCTCTCGAGCTGCCGCGCCACGCGGAGCAGATCCTCCCGCCGCCTCGGATCGGCCCAGCGCGCCTCGAAGTCCGGGAGGAGCCACCCTGGGCCTTCGACCCCGTAGACACCGTCGAGCGCCAGTCCGGCGTCGGCAACCTCGCTCTCGAGCTCGTCCGGCCGATGGAAATACGACGTCGTGAAGAAGTCGTCGCGCTCGGTTCCGTTCCGGTGCTGGCCTTCGCCCAGATCGCGCTCCACGATCGCTTCGAATCGGGGGTCGCGGTAGAGATCGCGGCACAGACCATCGAGGGCGGACGCGTACCGTGAGATGGCCGCCGCGAGGAGCACCCCGCCGGGTTCGAGGGCGCGGCGCGCCTCGCCGAGCGCCTTCGCGCGATCCTCGCGTGCGGTGAGGTGGTAGAGGGGACCGAGCAGGAGCAGGAGATCCGCGAACGCGTCGGGCACGGGGATCGATCGGGCGTCCCCCAGCGCACAGGAGGCAAGGTGCGCCGCGCCCCCTCGGCGGCGGGCCTCCTCCACGAGCCGGGGGGACGCGTCCAGGAGATGGACCTCGTAGCCCCGGCGCGCGAGCCACAGGGCGTAGGCTCCGGCGCCGCCTCCGACGTCGAGAACGCGAGCGGGCGGCGGGGGCGCGTGACGCTCGATCAGCTCCTGGGTGCGAACACGCTCGAGCTGGAACGGTCCTTCCTCGAGGCGTGTCTCTTCGGGGATACGGGCGTAGTATTCCAGGATCTCGGGGTCGGGTGCAGGCTCTCTACCGTGGCTCATGGAGACGTCCATCATAACCCAGACGAGAATCGGAGGAGTCGCCCTCAGGGTCGCGGACCTCGAGCGCTCGGTGGACTACTACCGGAGCGTGCTCGGGTTCGAGCTCGCTCCGTCGCAGGCGGACGCCGACGGGCCCGTCGCGCGGCTCGGCATTCCCGGCGGCGAGGGCTCCCTGCTCGAGCTCCACGAGCAGCGGGGAGCGACGCCGGTCCCGAAGCGCGGGCGCATCGGGCTCTACCACTTCGCGGTGCTCCTTCCCTCGCGCGGAGACCTCGGGCGATTCCTCGACCATACGATGGCGCGCGACGTCCGGCTCGGCGCGTCCGACCACGGCGTGAGCGAGGCGCTCTACCTCGTCGATCCGGATGGGATCACGGTGGAAGTCTACCGGGATCGACCGCGGAGCGAGTGGCCGGTCGAGAAGGGCGGGGTCTGGATGGGCAACGAGCCGCTCGACGGGGACGGGCTCCTGCGCGCGGGCGGAGGCGCCCCCTTCGACGGGCTGCCGGAGGGGACGACCATCGGCCACGTGCACTTCTACGTCCAGGATCTCGAGCGCGCCCGGGAGTTCTACGTCGATGCGCTGGGATTCGAGATCACGTTCGAGGGCTACCCGGGGGCCCTCTTCGTCGCCTACGGCGGCTACCACCATCACGTGGGCCTCAACACCTGGGCCGCCGGCTCGCCGGTGGCCGGACCGGATGACGCGGGGCTCCTGCACTGGGATCTCATCCTGCCGGACCGCGGCGCCGTGGACTCGGCGATCGCGCGGGCCGAGGCTTCGGGATACGAGGTCTCGGCCAGCGAGGCCGGTGTGGCGGCGCGCGACCCGTGGGGCATCACGGTGCGACTCCTGGCCGCAGACGCGGCCCGCAGCTCGACGTCCGGCCCTCACTCGGCAGGTAGAACGCGGTGATCGGAGCCGGCCCCGAAGCCGGCCCAAACGAAAGACCGGGGCCCTCCTCGGGCCCCGGTCACCATTCCCCCCGAAGCTGTTGCTCGATCAGTCTCCAATGACCTCCATCGTTCCGAGCTTGCTGCCCCGCTTCTCGGAGCCCATCACCTCGCGCGGCACGCTCCCCTTGTCCACGTAGACGAACGGCCCGCGCCAGGAGCTCGCGCGCGTCCAGCCGCCGGCCTCGCGCCGATACCAGGTGTTCTTGATCTGGTACGCGTCCGGCTGATTCCTCACTTCTTCCGCATAGCGAGCGGCCGCCGTCTTCATGGCGGAGACGCCCGTGTACTCCGCCGATGACTCCTTCCGCTCGGCAGCCGCCGCCCGGTAGCCGGCGTTGTAGCCGTTCCGGTACGCGTGCTTCCGCGTGGTCGAGGCCATGGTGGCGGAGCTCTTGCGATGAGTCGTGCGTCGAGCGGTCGCCTTCCGTGCGGACGACGTGCGATGGTGGCGGTGGTAGGTGGCGCCCCGCGCCGACGGTGCGCGGTTGGCGCTGCTCACCTGATACCGGCCGCCCTCGCGGATGCGGTTGTCGAAATAGATCGGACGCCCGTCGGCCGTGTACACGCGGTCGCTCGGTACGACGATCATGGTGGGAACGGCCGTCGACGTCATGCGCGCGGGCACGACGGTGCGGACCGGCCGGTCGCCGGCCGCCACGGCCATCCAGTCCTGACGATACTCCGCTGGAATCGCCACGACCTCGTGCGCTCCTCCTCCCGTGTGCACGAGCGCGACTGGAACGCCCTTCGCGCCGGCGCGATAGACGCTCCCGTCCTCGACGAGATAGACCGTCTCGTTCGAGCCGGACAGATCGAACTTCGGATCATCCACCACGTAGTAAATGCGCGTACCCGGAACCACGGCCATTCCCGATTCGAGTACCGTAGCTCCACGTACCGCCGACCAGTACCGGACGTCGTCGTCGCGATCGTCGGCGCGGACCGCCGGCACCGCCACGAGCAACGCACCCAGGACGGTCCCTACAACGGTTGCAGATAAAATCTTCATGGACCCAATCCTCCTTGAGTGTTTGCTTCAGGTTGGGCGGCAGGGTGGTTCGAGATGCATACCGTATGCCCGTCGTTCGAGTGGTCTGCTAGGCTCGAAGGATGAACCCCTTGATCCGGAACCTGCGGCGCACCCTGGCGCGGTTTCGCGATCACGAGGGAGCCCGGGTCTCGGCCTCCATCGCGTTCTACGTGCTCTTCTCCTCGGTCCCCGCGATCGCGTTCCTCGTCGCGTCGGTGAGCTGGATCATCCGCGATCCGCACGACCAGGCCCACATCGTCGGTCACATGCTCGAGCTGCTCCCGACCGGGTCGGAGCAGAACCGAGAAGCGCTGACGGGGATCGTGTCCGCGGTGCGGAAGGCGAGCCGCGGACTGACGGTGCTCGGCGCCGCCGGCCTTGCCTGGTCGAGCCTCGGCATGTTCAGCGCGGCTCGGTGGGGCCTCAATCGGGCGTGGGGCGTGCGCCCGCGCGCCGGATTCCTGCGCGTGCGCCTGATGGATCTCGCGGCGGCTATGGGGATCTGGATGCTGCTCTTCCTTTCGGCGACGGCGACCGCGGCGATCCACCTTCTAACCGGAGAGGGCGCGCCCCTTCCCGCGACCTCGTGGCTTCCCGGTCTCGCCTGGAGCGCGACCCAGAGCTCCATCCCGGCGGCCCTGGCCTTCACCGCTTTTCTCTTCCTGTATCGCTACGTCCCGAGCGTCGAGCACCGTCTCAAGGACGTGTTCCCCGCCGCGCTGGTCGCGGCCGGCGCGTTCGAGATCACGAAGCACGTGTTCGCGCTCTACGTCGGGCTGATGACGCGGAGCTCGCCGCTCTTCGCCGCACTCGGCGGAATCCTGGGGTTCATGCTGTGGGTCTATCTGTGCGCCGCGATCCTGCTCCTGGGGGCGGAGCTGGCCTTCGTGTCGAGCCGGTACGCTCTAGCGCAGGAAGTGGTCGTGGATCGCCCGGAAGGCCATGATCGTCAACGTAAGCACCGCGGCAAGCCGAAGAAGGAAGCCTAGGAAGGAACCCTGGTAATCCCGCATGCCATTGCATAATGCATGGGACGTGCCGGTTCTTGTAAAGAAGACAAACGACTATTCATCAAGCGGTTACCTGATACTGCCGCTCGACCGACCTGAGGGTTTTCCCCACAATACCGCTCCGGTTGGGGTGCCTTCCCCCAGACGGACGTGCTTCGACGAACGTATGGAGGACGCCGGTCAGGGCTTCTTCTCCGGGGCGCAGACCTCACAGCCCCGGTCGAACACCACACGCCAGCGGCCGTCGGGCTCGAGGCGCCAGATCGAGTTGAAGGTCCCGATCAGGGCTCCCTTTGGATCGTGCACCGGGCCGGACGTCAGCGCGAGGGTCCCCGAAGGCAGCACCTCCACGGTCTCCGGCTCCCAGGAGAAGGGCGCCTCCTTGTCCTGGAAGAGCCGCGTCCACGCGGCCACGACCGCAGCCCGCCCGCGCAGCGGCCCCTTCCCTCCGAAGAAGACCCCCTCCTCCGCGACGTAATCGCCGAAGGAGGCGAGGTTCCGATCGGCCATGGTCTTCGCGAATGCGCGCTCGGAGGCCCGAACCTCGGAGGCGAGATCGCGTCCCGCGACCGGCGCGGCCGAGGCGGGAGCCTTGGGCGCATCCGCGGCCCGGCCCGCACCCGCGGCCAGAGCCAGGCAGGCGACGATACCCACGATGACGAAGCGATTCATGAACGTTCCTCCCGCGTGAGCCGGCGGCGCGCGACGGGGCCGCGCGTATGCAAGGACCGCAGCATGAACCATCGGCGATGGAGCATCAACCGCCGCGAATGACGTATATTGCGCGCATGCGCGACACCCCCGAGCGGATACCGGTCGTCATCGCCGAGAGCTACGACCACCTGGCGCTGCGCGTGGCGCGGCGCATCGCCTCGATCATGGCCGAGCGCTCGCGCGCCCTCCGCCCGACCGTGCTCGGCCTCGCCACCGGATCCACCCCCATCGGAATCTACCGCGAGCTGATCCGCCTGCACCGGGAGGAGGGGCTCGACTGGTCGCGCGTGGTGACGTTCAACCTCGACGAGTACTACCCGATGCCCCCCGACAGCCTGCACAGCTACCACCGGTTCATGTGGGAGAACCTCTTCGGCCAGGTGAACATCCATCCGAAGAACGTGCACATCCCACGCGGCGACCTTCCGCGGGATCGCGTGGACGAGCATTGCGCCGCGTACGAGCGGGCGATCGTCGACGCGGGCGGCATCGATTTCCAGATCCTGGGCATCGGCCAGACGGGTCACATCGGGTTCAACGAGCCGGGCTCGAGCCCCGCGTCGCGCACGCGTCTCGTCGTTCTCGACTCCATCACGCGCCGCGTGGCCGCGTCGGACTTCTTCGGAACCGAGAACGTTCCGGTCGAGGCGATCACGATGGGGGTCGCCACGATCCTCGAGGCGCGCGAGATCGCGCTCCTCGCGACCGGCGAGCACAAGGCCGCGATCGTCAGGCGGGCGGTCGAGGGCGAGGTGGACCACGAGGTCGCCGCGACCTACCTGCAGGGACACCCCGGGGCCACGATCTACCTCGATCCGGCCGCCGCGGCCGATCTCACGCGGGTGAAGACGCCCTGGCTCCTCGGCGAGCTCGAGTGGACGCCGGCGCTCGAGATCCAGGCGGTCGTGTGGCTCGCCGAGGAGACCGGCAAGTCCGTGCTCAAGCTGGACGACGTCGACTACCGGGAGCACCGTCTGACGCCGCTCCTCGCCCGCCATGGATCGTCCGGCGCCATCAACGGAATCGTCTTCAACGCCCTGAGCGCCAAGGTCCGCGGGCGGAGCAAGCTCCCGACGGGGAAGCGCGTCATCGTCTTCTCCCCCCACCCGGACGACGATGTGATCTCGGCCGGAGGCACCCTCCGCAAGCTGCACCAGAACGGGAACCAGATCGTCGTCGCCTACCAGACCTCGGGGAACATCGCCGTCTTCGATCACGAGCTTCGCCGGTATCTCGACTTCATGTGCCGCGCCGCGGACGATTTCAACCTCGTGGGCCAGCAGCTCCCGCGCTTCGTGAGCGAGGTGGAGCGCTTCCTCGCCGCGCGCCAGCCGGGCGAGGTCGATTCGGAAGCGGTGCTCATGCTGAAGCGCCGCATCCGCGAGGTGGAGGCGCGATCCGCGCTCGAGACGCTCGGCATCGGCGCCGAGACGGCGCGGTTCCTGAATCTCCCCTTCTACCAGACGGGCAAGGTCCGGAAGGATCCCATCGGCGAGCGGGACGTCGCGATCATCCGGGACCTCCTGGACGCCGAGCGCCCCGATCTCCTCCTGGTGGCCGGGGACCTGTCGGATCCGCACGGGACGCACCGCATGTGCTACGAGGCCGTCACGCGGGCGCTCGTAACCTACGGCGGACGCCCTCCCGAGATCTGGCTCTACCGTGGGGCGTGGCAGGAGTGGCCGATCGCCGACGCCGATCTCCTCGTCCCCATGTCGGAGGAAGAGCTGCGCCTGAAGGTCAGCGCGATCTTCAAGCATCAGAGCCAGAAGGACCGCGCGCCCTATCCGGGCGTGGACGAGCGGGAGTTCTGGCAGCGCGTGGAGGAGCGGAACAAGGGTACGGCCGCACTGGTGGATCGGCTCGGGCTGCCCGAGTACTACGCGATGGAGGCGCTCGTGGTCGGGAGCGCCCGGCCGGGAGTCGCCGCGCCCTAGCGCGCCAGCACCAGCTTGCTCGTCCGCACCTCGTCCAGCGCCTCGAGCCTCGCCAGGTAGACTCCGGCCGCCGCGCGCTCGCCGCGCTCTGCTTCGCCCGTCCATCGCACCGTGTTCCACCCCGCCGGCCGAGTGCCGTCGAGCAGCGTGGCCACGCGGCGTCCCCTCACGTCGAAGATGGCGAGCCGTACGCGACCGGCGCGCGGAAGGGCAAAGCGGATCGTCGCGAGGCCGTCCGAGGGATTGGGGCTCGGGGCTCCCAGGACGAGTGGCGGCGCGATCTCGCCGGGGGCTTCGACAGCCACCACGTCCAGCTCGATCAGGACGAGGCGCCGGTTGCCGGCCACGGACGCGTAGCGCTCCACGTACCCCGATGGCCAGGCGACGACCACCGAGTCGGCTGCCGTGGAGCTTCCGAGACCGAAGGAGAGACAGGAGGACTCCTGGGAGAGGTAGCCGCCGCCCCCGGACACCTCGCGAATCTGCCGCACGCCGCCTGTCACGACCGTCACCCGAGCTCCGATCGCCGACCGGTTCGACACCCTCCCGACCAGCGAGACCATGAGCCAGTGGCTTCCCGCCACGAGATCGTTGCGCAAGAGCTTGCTCGTCGGCCCCTCGTTCGCGAGGTAGAGGTCGATGTCTCCGTCCCCGTCGTGATCCGACCACGCGACTCCCGTTCCGCTGCCGGCGTCGGCGATGTCCCCCGTCGTGATCGCGGTGAAGACGTCCCCACCGTCGTTGCGGAGGAGCTTGTTGCTTTGGCCGTAGTTCACGATGTAGAGATCGAGGTCCCTGTCGTTGTCGTAGTCGGCCCAGGCGACGCCCAGCGTGTTGCCCCGGTCCCCGAGCGGACCCGTGGTGATCTGGGTGAACGCGCCGCCGCCATCGTTCCGGATAAGCTTGTTCGGCATCCCGTAGTTGGCGACGTAGAGGTCCAGATCCCCGTCGTTGTCGTAGTCCCCCCACGCCGCGCCCTCTCCGGGACCCGAGTCCTCGATCGCCAGTCCGACGACGCGGGTGAAGGTGCCGTCCCCGTTGTTGCGAAGGAGCCGGTTCGGGCCGTCGTTCGTGACGTAGAGATCCGGATCCCCGTCGTTGTCGTAGTCCCCCCAGGTGGCCGCCACGCCCCAGCCTGCATCCGCCAGAGGCCCCGACGTGGCGTCCACGAACACGCCCCCCCCGTCGTTCCGGAAGAGCTTGTTCGGGGTGCCGTAGTGGACGACGTAGAGATCGAGGTCGCCGTCGAGGTCGTAGTCCGCCCAGGCCGCCCCCATGCTGGCGGCCACTTCGCCCACAACGGCCGGGGTCACGTCGGTGAACGCGCCGCCTCCGTCGTTCCGGAAGAGATTGTTCGGCGCCTCGTAATTCGTCAGGAAGAGGTCGGGATCGCCGTCGTTGTCGTAGTCGCCCCACACGCCGGCGCCGCCGTTGTTGGCGTTGTCCAGGGGCGGGGCCGTGATGTCGGTGAAACTCCCGGCCCCGTCATTGCGGAGGAGGATGTTGGGGCCGTCGACGGTGAGGTAGAGGTCCTCGTCGCCGTCCTTGTCGAAGTCGCCCCAGGCGACTCCGTACAACATGCCGTTCTGCCCGAGGGGATTCTGTGTGACGGCCGTGAACTGGGCCCGGGCCGGGACCGGTCCGACCAGGAAGGCCAGGACAAGGAGCGTCGAGACGGCGCTGGAGCGTGAGGGGAGGCAGGACATGGCGCGCGGTTCCCTCCGACTCATGAAGCGGCCTCGGAGGCCCCGCATGGAACGCGGGGCCTCCGGACCGTGGAGACCGTT